>JAIVJN010000272.1:0-16754 GCA_020200025.1 Acidobacteriota bacterium
ATGCAGGGTCGTGGCGACGTTCGTGAACAGGACGAACGTCGGCGGCGCCACCCCGGTCTGCGCGGCATAGAGGACGCGGACGTGCCGGCGCCCCGGACTCACGGGAGGCTGGGCGGCGGTCACCTGTTCGATGAAGCGATTGAGCTCCGGCGTGCCGACGCGAACGCGGCGCGCCCCGTCAACCTTATCGATCGCCTCGAGCAGGCGCGGCGTGCGCTCGCCTGTGGCCGCCGAGATGTGCAGGATGGGCGCATAGTCGAGGAACTTCAGGCGAAAGCGCAGATCCTCGTCGAACCGCTTCGCAGCGTCCGGACCGTCTTCTTTCATGAGGTCCCATTTGTTGGCCGCGATCACCATGCCGCAGCCCGCCTCGTGTGCGGCGCCCGCAATGGCCGCGTCCTGATCGGCCACACCCGCCGTGGCATCGAGCACCAGCACGACCACGTCGGCCTGATCGATGGACCGCTTGGCGAGCAGCACGCTGAGGCTCTCCACTTGACCGGATGTGGCAACGCGGCCAGGGCGCCGGATTCCAGCCGTGTCGACGATGCGAAATTGGCGGCGGTGCCAGGTCAACATCGTGTCGACCGCGTCGCGCGTGGTGCCCGGCACCTCCGACACAATCATGCGTTCCTCGCGCAGTAAACGATTCACGAGCGACGATTTGCCGGCGTTCGGCCTGCCGACAAATGCGACCGACGTCTCGCGCCTGGCCGGGCCGTCCTCGCCGGTCGCCGGGGCCTCTTCCCCGTCTGGGCTCGGAGGCGCCGCCGTCCCGGCGCGGGGCAGGCACTTGACAATCTCGTCCAGCAGATCGGCGACGCCGTGACCGTGTTCGGCGCTGATCTCGACCACAGGATCAAACCCGAGGCGATAGAGGTCCACGGCACCGTCCCGTCCGCGTCGATCGTCGGTCTTGTTGATCGCCAGGAGCACCGGCCGGCCGCGGCTTCGTAGCTCTTCCGAGATGTCTTGATCGCCCGGGACCAGCCCGTCGCGCCCGTCGACGACGAAGACGACCAGGTCGGCCCCTTCGAGCGCCCGAAGGCCGCGCGCGAGCACGAGCGCATGGAGCGGGTCGGCGCTGGCGCCGAACATGCCGCCCGTGTCGGTGAGCACGAATCCGCGATCGCGCCAGACGACCGGATGCGTAATCACGTCGCGCGTGGTCCCCGGCACCGCCGTCACGATCGAGCGGCGCGTGCCGGTCAACCGATTGAACAGCGTGGACTTCCCCACGTTCGGACGTCCCACGAGCACGACCGAGGGGAGATGCTTACTGCCCATGGGCGGCACCATCTTACCGGCTTCGTTCTCAGCAGGCGGCGGTGAGATGAGGCGATCGACCGGCACGGGCCTCGCGAACGCGCCACGTTTGTCTGGGCGCATCGGCTCCGGTCCCGGCCTCCGACCAGGGTCGGCCCCAGCTCAGGGCCAGCTTTACGCCACCTGATCCGTTTGACAGGCTAAGTCACAATAATTACAATGGTTTACCGCTCGCGACGAGCGTACCCGCGCATGATCAAGGTGGACATCGTCAACGAGGTCTCGCGCATCGCTGAGATCACGAAAGTAAAGGCCGAGCTGGCTGTCGATGCGGTCTTCGATGCCATGCGCCATTCGATGCAGCGCGGCGAACGGATCGAACTGAGGGGCTTCGGCGTCTTTCAGGTCAAGCCCCGCAAACGCGGCATCGGTCGCAATCCGCGGACCGGCAAGGAAGTGCGCATCCCGCCCGGCCGGACCATTCGCTTCAAGCCCGGCAAAGAGCTGCAGAACATCGGATAAGCTTCGTGCCTGTTCCACCCGGATCTCGGGTTCCCTTCGATCTCGGCCGTGATTCCGTCTCGTCGGCCGCACATCCGGCCCCGCCGGCGGCCCAACAGCAGCCGTGGCCGCCGGAAGACGGGACCTACTACTACACGCCGGCACTGCCGCCTTCCGAGTTCCGCGAGCGCAAATGGCGGCACATTGCCCTGCTGGCGCTCACCGTCCTCACCACCACGGTTGTCGGCATGGAGCACTACGCCGGGTTCGCCCTCGACTTCGGTGCCGATCCCCAGGGCCTCGACGATCAGCTCAGCTCGCCGCTGTTCTACTTGCGCGGCCTCTGGTACTCCCTGACCGTGCTCGCCATTCTAGGCTGTCACGAGATGGGTCACTACGCGTTCTGCCGCTACTACCGGGTGAACGCGTCGCTACCGTATTTCCTCCCGGCGCCTCTGCCCCTGACCGGCACGCTCGGCGCCTTCATCAAGATTCGGTCGCGGATCCCCTCGAAAATCGCGCTCTTCGACATCGGGATCGCCGGCCCCATCGCCGGCTTCATCGTGGCCGTGCCGGCCCTATTCGTCGGCCTATCGCTCTCCCACGTGGTGGCGGTGCCCGACAACATGACGGGCCTCGAGCTTGGCGAGCCCCTCCTCTTCCGGATGGTCGCGTATCTCGTCCTTGGCGACATACCGGACGGCTCGACCATCAACATGCATCCGATGGCCTTTGCCGCCTGGTTCGGCCTCCTGGCGACGGCGCTGAATCTCTTTCCCGTTGGGCAGCTCGACGGCGGTCACATCTCGTACGCGGTGCTGGGACGCCGGTCGACCTGGGTCACGCTTGGCATGGTGATCGTGGCGATCGCGCTCACAGCCATCTCGTGGAGCTGGCTGACCTGGACGGGCCTCCTCATCCTGATGCTCTTCATCGTCGGGCCGCACCACCCGCCCACGTTGAACGACCAGGTGCCGCTGGATCGTGCTCGCCTGTGGCTGGCGGCGCTTGCGCTGATCATCCTGGTGCTGTGCTTCACGCCCGCACCCATCGAGCCGTTCGTCACGGGAGGACGCTAGTACCGCGCTTCGCGCGGTGGGACCCTTCGGGGAGACCGCTCGCCTCCGGCTCGCGGTGGGGTCGATCTAGCGTTGCCCCACCGCGCGAAGAGCGGTCCTACCGGCGGTGGACGCGAGCCGGTGCCACCGAGTGAGCGGAGCGAGCGAGGCCCACCGCGTCGCGAAGCGGCCTAAAGCATACTCACCGGGTCCACATCCACGGTCACCTTGCGTGTCAGCTCCGGGGTAGCGGCGAGCGCCCAGGCGAGTGCCGCACGCATTTGCCGGCGAGAGCTGCCCTTCAGAAAGAACCCCCGCACGATGACGTTGACGAGCGCTGTGACGGGAGGATAGTGCATCGCTCGCCGATATTCGATCTCCTTCTCGAAGAACGCGCGGTAATCCTGAGCGCACGCGAGTCGGATGCTGTAGTGACCTGGGTAGATCGTCTGCACGATGGCTTCGCCTGCCTGATCGCCGCGTCCCGCCCGGCCCGCGACTTGCGTGAGAAGCTGAAACGTCCGCTCCGCGGCACGGAAGTCGGCCACGCCGAGGCCGACATCCGCCGAGATGACGCCAACGAGCGTGACGCGGGGGAAATCGTGCCCCTTGGCGATCATCTGGGTGCCGACGAGCACGTCGAGGTCGCCGCGTGCAAACCGATCGAGGATGGCCGCGAGGCTGCCGCGGCGCTGGACCGTGTCGCGGTCGACGCGGCCGACGCGCGCGCCAGGCAGGGCCGCCACGATCTCCGCCTCGACGCGCTCGGTTCCGAATCCGACGTGCTCGAGATAGGGCGCGGCGCAGCGCGGACACTGTGACGGAACGACACGCGCGTGATTGCAGTAGTGACAGCGCGCGCGCCACTCGGCGCCGTCGTGGGGCAGGCCAGGATAGAGCTCGTGGGGCGAGTGAGGCAGGTCGGGCGCCTGCGGCGAGCGAGGTTGGTCGGGTGGGTGAGCCTGGTAGGGCAATTGAGATTGATCAAAGTTTTTCCCCACCTGCCCTGCTCGCCCGCCCTGCCCTACCTGCCCCACCTGCCTGCCGCTCTCGACCTGTCTCCCGCGCCCGCGGCGGTGCACCGTCAAGGAGACGCTGCAGTTGGGACACTCCACCGTATCGCCGCACTGCCGGCAGAAGACGGCCGTCGCATATCCGCGTCGATTGAGCAGAATGACTGCTTGCTCGCGGCGGGCAAGGCGCTCGCCCATCGCCTCGCGAAGTGCGCGGCTCAGCACGACGTCCGGACCTTCCGCCGCGTACTCGTCGCGCATGTTGACAACCGTAACGCGGGCGAGGGGGCGTTCGAGGACGCGCGTCGGCATCGAGATCAACGCATAGCGATCTGTCGAGGCATTGAGAAACGACTCCAGCGAGGGCGTGGCCGAGCCGAGCACCACGAGCGCCGCTGAGAATTTCCCGCGCATGATCGCCACGTCGCGGCCTTGGTATCTTGGGGCGTCCTCCTGTTTGTACGACGTGTCGTGCTCTTCGTCGACGATGATCAGGCCCGGAGTGGCGAGCGGCGCGAACACCGCCGACCGCGTGCCGACGACGACGTCAACGTCTCCTCGTCGAATGCGGTGCCACTGATCGTGCCGCTCGCCGTCCGACAAGCCGCTGTGCTGGATCGCCACGCGGTCGGTGAAACGGGCGCGAAAGAGCGTCGCCATGGCGGGCGTCAGCGCAATCTCGGGCACGAGCATCAGCACGCCTCGACCGGACTGCCGAACAACGGCGGCAAGCTCGAGGTACACCGCCGTCTTGCCGCTGCCCGTGACGCCGTGGAGGAGGGCGACGCGGAACGTCCGTGCAACGGCGAAAGGCGTCAGGCGGGCGACCGCGTTTTGTTGATCGATCGTCAACACTCGCGCCGTGTGTGCGTCCACCATGGCACCCAGCAGTGAGCCGCGGCCCGCGTCGAACGGATCGCGGTCGACTCGGATGTCGCGAAACGTGAGCAGGCCCTGGTTCCGGAGCCGTGCCAGCACGGCTGCCGACAACCCTCGTTCGGCAAGCGCGCTCGACGACACGCCCTCTGGCGATCCGCTCAGCATGGCCAAGGCCTCACGTTGGCGCGTGCCGAGAGGCGGCAGCCCCTGATCCGCCTCGCTCGTGCACCGTGGTCCTCGTTCGATTGCCGACGCCAGCTCCAGACCGGCCGCGGTCAGACTCGCCACCCGAGTCGTCTTGAACGCCGCGACGCGCCGCGTCAGGGCATGGGGCGGCATGGCCTTTGCCAGTGTCGCTCCCGGGCCGCTGAGGTAGTAGTCTGCGACCCATCGAGTCAACTCGATGACGTCGCCTGGCAGGAAAGCCTCGGCGTCGAGAACCTCGACGATCTCACGAATGACGACCCCGTCTCCCGGCGGCTCCGCAACGCCGAGAACGATACCTGTGATGGTGCGCGACCCGAGCGGCACGACCACGCGCGCGCCGGTCGGCGGCACGGGCAATGGATCGGGCAGTCGGTAGGTGAGGAGATCGAGCGCGGGAATGGGAACCGCGACCGACACGAGCCGTGGGAACACTGTGTGAGCTGCCTACTCGTCGTGAAGAATGGCGCGCACTTTTTTCATGTCCTCCCATACTTCGCGCTTCGCGGACGGGTTCCTGAGCAGATAGGCGGGGTGAAACGTCGGAATGAGCTGCGCGCCGCGGTACTGGTAGACCCGACCGCGAAGCCGGGTGATTGGATCGGTGGTCTTCAGCAGCGATTGCGCGGCAAACTTGCCGAGCGACACGATCACCTTGGGCCTGATGACGTCAACCTGCCGGAACAAGAACGGCTCGCAGCACGCGACTTCGTCGGGCTCGGGGTTGCGATTGCCTGGCGGCCGGCACTTGATCACATTGGCGATGTAGACGTCTTGGCGCTTCAGGCCGATGGCCTCAATGATCTTCGTGAGGAGTTGACCGGCGCGGCCGACGAACGGCTCTCCCTGCTTGTCCTCTTCTTCGCCGGGTCCCTCGCCAACGAACATCAGGTCGGCGCTGGGGTTGCCGACGCCGAAGACCACCTGGCGGCGCCCGAGTGTGTGGAGCTTACAACGGCTGCAATCCGGGCCAATCTCGGACCGGATGTCGTCCAGCGTCTCTACGCGAATGCCGCCTGGACGGAGAGCAATCGGCGCCGACGCGTTGGTCCAGGGTAACGCGTGGTCAGCCGAGGCGGGGGGTGCCTCCGGCGCGGCAGCCGCGCTGGCGTGCCTTGACGCCTCGGCTCGCCGTGCTGTCTCAGCCTCATTCGGGCGCTCTCGCCATGCGCGGTCGCGGCTGATGCCGATCACGCCCAGCTCGCCGAAGAACCGCAGGTGCTCGGCGAGATCGCTCACGCGGTGGCCTCTGGCGTGTGCGCAGGGCGATGAGCGATGTCGAGGAGCGCTTCGATGCGATCGAGGATATGGAGGGCAACCTCCCGCTTGCTCAGAAGCGGCAGCTCGTCGGTCCGGTCGGCCGAGACCAGCGTTACGGCGTTGGTGTCGACGTCGAAGCCGGCATCGGTCCGCGACACATCATTGGCAACGATGAGATCGACGCTCTTGCGGGCGAGCTTCTCGCGTGCTCGCGTCACCACATCCTGCGTCTCTGCGGCAAAGCCGACGAGCACGGGACGCTTGGCCGCCTCGCGCGACGGGAGACGCCCGAGCTCGGCGAGGATGTCACGCGTCCGCGTCAGCGTCAGCAACAGCGGTCCCTCTGTCTTGGCGATCTTTTGCGGCTCTGACTCGACCGGCGTGTAATCGGCGACGGCGGCAGCCATGATCACGACGTCGACCGCGCCGGCGCGCGCCATGACCGCGTCGTGCATTTCCGCCGCGCTGCGCACGCGGATCAAATCGTCGCCCGTCGACGGTTCATGACGGGTCGGGCCCGCCACGATGGTCACGCGCGCCCCGCGCCGTGCTGCTTCCGACGCGACGGCGAATCCCATGCGACCGCTGGAGCGGTTTCCGACGTAGCGCACAGGGTAGGGGCGCGCGCGTCGCCAGGTACAAGGACGAGAGGAAGTCGTCGGCGAGGCCGTTGGCGAACTTGCCAATGACGTTGGCCGTGGCCGGGGCGACCAGGAGCAGGTCGATGGTCGACGCGATCGAGATGTGCTCGATGTCGGCATTGGCGCCGGCGGTCCATTGCTCGGTGATGACCGGTCGTCGGGTGATCGATTCGAACGTGAGCGAACCGACGAAGCGCCGTGCCGAGCGGGTCATGATGGCGACCACGTCGTGGCCATGCTTCTGCAGGCCGCGCGCCACTTCGACGGCCTTGTAGGCGCCGACGCCGCCGGTCACGCCGAGAGCGATAAGGGCCATGGCAACTACTTCTCGAAGCTCTTGATGATGGCCTCGGCCATCGGGGTCATCCGATGCGTCCGCGAGCGTTCTGCGGCGATGATCTCCTGCAGTCGCACGACGGTCGACTCGAGCTCGTCGTTGACCACGACGTAGTTATAGTCCACATAGCTCGACGCCTCGCTCCTCGCCGCGGCCAGCCGGCATTGCATGGCGTCTTCGCTGTCCTTGCTCCGGCCGCGCAAGCGCTGCTCGAGGACGTCGAACGACGGCGGCAGCACGAAGATCGACGTGTGATCGACGCCGTGCGCCTTGATCTGCCTGGCCCCCTGCACATCGATGACCAGTACGACGTCTTGTCCGTCTGCAATCAGCCGCTCGACATCGTCGGCCGCCGTTCCGTAATAGCTGCCGAAAACGTCGGCCCATTCGAGCAAGCGGGCCGCCTGAATCATGTCCTGAAATTCCCCGCGGCTGATGAAATTATAGTCGACGCCATTGCGCTCGCCGTGTCGCATCGGGCGCGACGTGTAGGACCGCGACATCCGCAGGTTCGGCATGATCTGCACGAGCCGCTCGACCAGCGTCGTCTTGCCCGTCCCCGACGGCGCAGAGACGATGAAGAGTAGCCCGCGAGGCCTATTCGACATTCTGAACCTGTTCTCGCAGTCGCTCGAGCTCGGCTTTGGCTTGAATCACGAGCTCCGAGACCTGCAGACCGTCGGCCTTCGAGGCGATCGTGTTGACTTCGCGATTCATCTCCTGCAGCAGAAAATCGAGCTTGCGGCCGCACGGCTCGGGCCCCGTGGTGAGTGCGGCCCAATGCGCGAGATGCCCGCGGAACCGCGTCACTTCCTCGCTGATGTCGGAACGTTGTGCGACACGGACAATTTCCTGGGCGACTGCCGCCGCATCCCCCGGCACCGCAGACATCAGGTCGCGGACGCGCTCCGAGAGCCGCCCTTCGAGCGCGGCGCGCCCCTCGTCGGCCGCAGTCGCGAGCCTCTCGATCAACCCGGAGAGATCTGCCTTGCGCGCGTCGAGATCGGCCGCCAAATGTGCGCCTTCCAGCACGCGCATGGCTTCGAGCTGATCGAGCGCCTGGTCGAGCGTTGCCTCGATCGCCGGTCTGAGCTCGTCCCCCGCTAGCTCGGACTCGGCCGCGCGTTCCCTGATCACCAACGCCTGCGGTAACCGCAGCAGATCGCCCGGCGTCAAGGATCCCTCGACCAACCCTCGTGATCGCGCGCCGTCGAGCGCGCCGATGAGAGCTTGGACGAGCGCCTCGTTGAGCTCCACGTGTGGCGTCGGCAACTGCCGCAACTGGACGACGACCGTGATCTCCACCCGGCCGCGGGACAGGCGTTTTTGTACCAGCGCACGGACACGCGACTCGAGGTCGGCTACGGTCGGAGAGAGGCGCAGCTGCAGATCGAGGAAGCGATGATTGACCGCCCGAATCGTCAGGCCGATCGAGCCGCGTTGGTCATCGTGCGTCACCGAGGCAAAGCCGGTCATGCTCTTGATCATGGAGCTCTCGATCGGTGGCCCGGCCTGAGGCCGGCCCTGATGTCAGGCCCGAGGGTGTAGAGCCCCGAGCGCGGCTGCCGCGCTCGGGAACCCTAAAGTCTCGGCCCTCCAGTCGTGCGGAGGGCCGAGTCTTCCGGCTCGGTCGCCGGGCGCCGCCCCTCCTGAAACTGCATCTGATGCAGACGCGCGTAGGCGCCGTGCGGGCGGGCGAGCAACTCGTCGTGCCGGCCCACTTCTACCATGCGCCCGCGCTCGAGCACGATGATGGCATCGGCTCGTCGTACGGTCGACAAGCGATGAGCGATGACAAACGAGGTGCGATTGAGCATCAGCGTCGACAGCGCATCCTGCACCAGGCGCTCCGACTCCGAATCGAGCGACGAGGTGGCCTCGTCGAGAATCAGGATGGGCGGGTTCTTGAGGAGTGCCCGGGCAATCGCCAGGCGCTGGCGTTGTCCCCCCGACAAGCGCTGGCCCCGCTCGCCGATCGTCGTCTTGTAGCCGTCGGGCAACGCCGCAATGAAGTCGTGTGCGTGCGCCGCGCGCGCCGCTGCTTCGATTTGATCGAGGCTCGCACCCGGCACGCCGTATGCGATGTTGTCGGCGACCGTGTCGTCGAAGAGCACCGTCTCCTGCGTGACGATGCCAATCTGCGCGCGCAACGATGCGATGGACGTGCGGCGGATGTCGAGTCCGTCGATCAAAATCGCGCCTCCGGTGACGTCATAGAATCGCGGCAGCAGGTTCACCAGCGTCGTCTTGCCGGCACCGCTCCGGCCGACAATGGCGACCATCCGCCCGGCGTTGACGCAGAACGAGACGCCCCGCAGGGCCTGTCTGCCGTGCCCATCCTCGTAGGCGAAGGTGACGTCGCGGAGCTCGATGGCGTCGCTCAGGGGCGCGAGCATGACGGCGTCCGGCGATTCCGCGACCTCGGTATGCGTATCGAGCAGCTCGAAGATTCGTTCCGAAGCGGCGACCGCCTGCTGCAGATTCGCGTTCACCCGACTCAACTTCTTGATGGGCCCGTACATCAACAGCAGCGCGGCCACAAACGAGGTGAACCCCCCGGCCGTCAAACGGCCTTCGGCAATCTCTCGACTGCCGTACCACAGCGCGCCCGCGATGGCCACGCCGCCGAGGAACTCCATCAGCGGCGGCAGTGCCGACAGCACCCCCGTGACCTTCATGTACGTGCGATACAGCTCGTGCGAGGCGCGCTCGAACTTCGCTGCCTCGCGCGACTCGGCGCCAAACGCTTTGACGATGCGATGACCCGTGAACGCTTCGGCCGCGACGTGCGACATGTGCTCTTGCGCTTCCTGACTCCACCGGGTGACCGTGCGCAGTCGCTTGCCCATGCGCACGAGCGGATACACCGCCAGGGGTGCCCCGGTCATGCACAGCAAGGCGAGTCCGGCGTCGAGATAGATGAGCAGCGCCGCGTAGCCCACGAGCGCCAATGCCTCGCGAGCGAGGTCGCCCACCGTTTCAGCGACCGCCCGCTGCACTTGGCCAACGTCGTTGTTGATGCGCGACAGCAACTGACCGGTGGTGCGACGCGAGAAAAATGCCGCTGACTGGTCGAGCAGATGCCGAAACAGATCGTTCCTCAGCCGCTTGACGACCCGATGGCCCAAGTCGTCCATGAGGTAGCTCGAAAAGTACGCGCCGAGACCCTTGACGAAGTACGCCAGCAAAATGCCGCCGGCCACCATGCCCAGCCCGGTTTGATTGAGCAGCACGCGGTCGATCACTGGGCCGATCAAGAAGGCGATGGCGGCCGACGCCCCTCCGTACACGAGCATCGCCAGCGTCGCGCCGACGACCAGCGACGGGTACGGGCTCGCGTAACGGATGAGTCGCAGAAATGCGCTCACCGGCGGGAAGCCTCAGCAGATGCGAACGGCAGTGGCGGAGGAAGGCACGAAGGGCACGAAGACCACGAAAGGAAGAAGGTCCTGAGATGCTTCTTTCCTGGTCGTCGTGGTCTTCGTGGCGATAAATTCACAGGCTCTCTGCACTCTGTACTTTGCACTCTGCACTTTGCAGTTGGCTTACTGCGTCGCTCAGGGGCTGTCGAATCCCCGAGGATGCGACTGGTGCCACTGATGGGCATGGCGCACGATGGTCTCGAGCTCCGGATACTTGGGCGACCATCCGAGCTCGCCCTGCAACCTGCCGCTCGCCGCATAGAGCGCAGCGGGGTCGCCGGCCCTCCGGGGCGCCGATTGCCAGGACACCGGCTGTCCCACGACGCGCGAGACCGTGTCGATGACTTCCCGCACCGACCAACCGCGCCCAGTGCCGACGTTGTACGTCGCCGACTCGCCGCCCGCCGTCAGGGCGTCGACGGCGCGAACGTGAGCATCGGCAAGATCCGCGACGTGCACATAGTCTCGGATGCACGTGCCATCGGGCGTCGGATAGTCCTCGCCGAAGAGTTGTAGCGCCGGTCCCCCTTTGGCGGCCTCGATCGCCCGCGGAATCAGGTGGATCTCGGGGCTGTGATCCTCGCCGATCGTGCCTTCCGGGTCGGCCCCCGCCGCATTGAAATAGCGGAGAATCACCGAGCGAAGCCCGTAGGCGCGGCCGAAGTGCGGCAGTGCCCGTTCCACGGCCAGCTTCGTCTCGCCGTAGGGACTGAGTGGCCGCTCCTCGTGCGACTCCGGGATGGGCACCGTCGTGGGCTCGCCGTACACCGCGCACGTCGACGAGAAGACCAGCGCCGTAACGCCTTGGTCGACCATTGCCTCGAGGAGGGCCAACGTGCCGACGACATTGTTGTGATAGTAGGCCGCCGGACGGCGGACCGATTCCCCCACGTCGAGCCAGGCGGCGAAATGCATGACCACCTGCACGCCGTGCTCGCCGATGATCGATCGTACGGCGGCGCCATCATGGATCGCCGCTTCGACAAACGGAACGGAGTCGGGCACGGCCCGGCGATGACCGGCCGATAGGTTGTCGATGACCACTACGCGGTGGCCCGCGTTGACGAGCGCTTTGACGGCGTGGCTCCCGATATACCCGGCACCGCCCGTGACCAGTACCTGCGCCACACTATCTCCCGATGGAATAGTACGTGAACCCTTGCGCGGTGATCTGCTTCGGGTCGTATAAATTGCGGCCGTCGAAGATGACCGGCGTGCGCATGAGCTTGCGCATCCGCACGAAGTCTGGCTCCCGGAACTCGTGCCACTCGGTCACGATGACGAGGGCATCCGAGCCGCGCAGCGCCTCGTAGCTCTTGGTGGCGTAGGACACCTTGTTGCCGAAAATTCGCTTGGCCACCTTCATCGCCTCGGGATCGAAGGCCTGCACTTTCGCGCCCTTGTCGACCAGCGCGTTGATGATGACGACCGCGGGAGCTTCTCGCATATCGTCGGTCTTCGGCTTGAAGGCCAGCCCCCAGACCCCGATCGTTCGGCCTTTGAGCGAGCCGAAATGCGCTTCGAGCTTCTTGACGAGCGCTCTCTTCTGCAGCTCGTTGACCGAGTCGACGGCTTGCAAAATTTTGAAGTCGTACTTCTTGTCGGCCGAGAAGCGGACGAGCGCCTTGACATCCTTCGGAAAGCAGCTCCCTCCATAGCCCACGCCGGGAAACAAGAACGACGACCCGATCCGGCGGTCCGAGCCGACCGCCTGCCGCACGAAATCGACGTCGGCGCCGAAGAGCTCGCAGACGTTTGCCACTTCGTTCATGAAGGAAATCTTCGTCGCCAGCATGGCGTTGGCCGCATACTTCGAGAGCTCGGCGCTTGCGCAGTCCATCACCATGATCGGCGCGCCGGTGCGCGTGAATGGCTTGTGCAGGGCCACCATGATGTCGGCGCCACGGGAATCCTCGGCGCCCACGATCACGCGGTCCGGCTTCATGAAATCGTCGACCGCGGCGCCTTGCTTCAGGAACTCGGGGTTGCTGACCACGCTGAACGGATGCGTCGTTTCCCGCCGAACGACCTCGCGCACTCTGGCGGCGGTGCCCACCGGGACCGTGCTCTTGTTGACCACGACGCGGAAGCCGTCCATGGCTTTGGCCACGTCTCGCGCCACCGCCAGCACGTGTTGCACATCGGCTGCCCCATCTTCGCCTTGTGGCGTGCCGACGGCGATGAAAATGACCTGGGACGCTTTGACCGCCTTGACGAGATCAGTGGTGAAGGTCAAACGCCCTTCGCTCTTGCCGCGTTTGACGAGCTCTTCCAGGCCGGGCTCGTAGATCGGAATCTTGCCGCGCCGCAGCCCGCGGACCTTCGCCTCATCTTTGTCCACGCAGATGACGTCGTTGCCGGTTTCCGCGAGACATGCGCCGACGACCAACCCCACATAGCCCGTTCCCACCACCGCAATCTTCATGAGCCGACCGTCCTCCCGGCGGCCCCGTTCGGCCGCTCCGCAAAAGAGCAGAGCGTATCATCGCCCATTTTTCCTGTCAACATACTGACCCACAAGGACTTGCCGGCATCTGTGATAGCCTTCGCCGCGTGCGGATCGTGCTCGACTACCGTCCGGCTTTACGCGAGCGGACTGGGGTGGGCGAATATGTGCACGAGCTGGCTCGAGCGTTGTCGAGAGCTCCCGTCGATGGCGAGTCGCTCGTGCTCTTCACATCCTCGTGGAAAGACCGTCCGCCGCCGAACCTGCGGCAAGAGTTCGCAAATGTCCAGGTGGTCGATCGGCATCTTCCCGTCAGAGCGCTCACGTGGGCGTGGAATCGCGTCGAATGGCCCCCCATCGAACGTTTCACAGGCGAGTGCGATCTGGTCCACGCACAGACGCCGCTCCTCATCCCCACGCGGCGCGCGGCGCAGATCGTGACGATCCACGATCTCGACTTCCTCCATCATCCCGAACGGGGAGACGCGGAGATGCGGCGCGACTTTCCGGAGCTGGCGGCGGCGCATGCGCGCCGTGCCGATCACGTCATCGTGTCATCGCACTACAACGCTGGACAGGTAGAGCGCCACTTGGGAATTTCGCCGGACCGGATCAGCGTGTGCTCACCCGGGGCTCCGGATTGGGCGCCGCAGGTCGCCGCTCGACGCGCGGGCGCCCAAGGCGCCCAACACATCCTCTTTCTCGGCACACTGCAGGCTCGAAAGAACGTGGGCCGCCTGATCGACGCCTATCGACTACTGGTGAAGCGGCGGCCCAATGCCCCTCGGCTCATCCTCGCTGGACGGATGACAGCAGAAGGACGTCAGTGGCAGCGTGCGGCAAGCGAAGCCGGTCTGAGCGATCGGGTCGTCTTCCGCGGCTACGTGGACGAGTCGGAGCGTCGGACCCTGTTCGCGGGGGCGCGCCTGCTCGTGCTGCCGTCTCTTGAAGAAGGATTCGGCTTTCCCGTGCTGGAGGCGATGGCGTGCGGCGTACCGGTGGTGGTGTCGAACCGCGGATCGTTGCCCGAAGTCGCCGGCGAAGCGGCCGAACCGTTTCCGCCAGAAGACATCGAAGCGCTGAGGGCGCGCATGGACGACCTGCTCGACGATGGGCGTGCGGGCGCAGCAGGCGCCCGCGGGCAGCGTCGGGCGGCTCACTACAGTTGGGCCGCCTGCGCTCTGGCCGCGCGCGGCGCCTACCGCGCTGCGGTCGCCGTTCGCAAATCGCGCGGGTATCGTTGACAATGCGTATCGCCGTTGATGTCCGCGAGCTCTGCGGCCGCCGCACTGGAGTCGGACGATATCTGGGCGAGCTCCTGCAAGAGTGGACGACCAACCGCGACGCGCGGCGACACGAGTGGCACCTGTATGCACACGAGCGTCCGTCGGTCCCGTCGGCGTATGCAAATGGCATTCACGTGATTCCGGGAGCCGGCGGCACGGCGTGGGAGCAATGGACACTGGACCGCGCGCTTACCGTCGCGCGGCCCGACGTGCTCTTTGCCCCCGCCTACACGGCGCCGCTCACCGCGCCGTGCCCGGTGGCGCTGACCATCCACGACATGTCGTTTTCGGCGCATCCCGAGTGGTTCTCGTGGCGAGAGGGGATGCGACGGCGGCTACTCACGCGGTGGTCCGCACGCCGCGCTCGGGTCGTCATCACGGTCTCGACCTTTTCGAAGCGCGAGATCGCGACCCATTGCGGCATTCCTTCCGATCGCATTCGCGTGATTGGCCACGGCATGCGCTCCTGGGTGGCTGCCCCGCCGCGCGCTCGCGAGCCGCTCGTGCTCTACGTGGGATCGATCTTTGCCCGCCGGAACGTCGCCACGTTGCTGCAGGCGTTTCTCGACACCGTCGCACCTGCGCTGCCCGACGCACGTCTTGCCATCGTCGGGGACAATCGCACCTATCCGCGGGTCGACCTCGACACGCTGTTGGCTCGGGCGCCGGAGGAGATTCGGAGACGCGTCGCGCTCCATGCCTACGCCAGCGACGACGAGCTCGCTGGCCTGTATGCGAGCGCATCGGCCTTCGTTTTTCTGTCGGAGTACGAGGGCTTTGGTTTCACCCCGCTCGAAGCCCTCGCGGCCGGGGTGCCGCCGGTGGTGCTCGACACGCCCATCGCCCGCGAAATCTACGGCCCCGCGGCTCGCTATCTCCCGCCCTTCCCCGACTTGTCGCGAGCGGTCGGAGAGGCGCTGGTCGAACTGCTCGTCGCCGAGGCGCCGCGCCGCGACATCTTGCGCTACGCGCCCGAGGTGCTCGGGCGCTACCTGTGGGACCGCGCGGCGGCCGACACGCTTCGCGCGATCGAGGACGCGGCCGGTGTCTGACGTCCCGACCCTGGACATCATCATCGTGTCCTACAACGTCCGCGACGAGCTCGACGCGTGCCTGCATTCGCTGACGACACGCACCAACGAGTACAGCGCGCGGGTCACCGTCGTCGACAATGGATCGACCGACGGAACGGTCGCCATGCTGCGCGCGCGATGGCCTGACGTCGACGTGATCGCGCACGACACGAACGTCGGTTTCGCAGCCGCGAACAATGTGGGAATCCGCCACGGCTCGGGCGAGCTGGTGTTGCTTCTCAATCCGGACACGATCGTGACCCCGCACGCCATCGCGACGCTCGTCGCGGCGCTTGGGACCGGCGGCCATGTGGCCGCCGCAGGTCCGCGGCTGGTCGATGGGCACGGCCGTGCGGAGCTGTCATTCGGCTGGGACGTCAACCCGACCGGCGAGCTCCGGCAGAAATGGTTGATGGCGGCCCACGCCCGCCACGTTCGGTCTGCCGTGCGCAGGATCGATCGCTGGTCGCGGATGCCCGGCCCGAGGAAGTGGCTGAGCGCGGCGTGCCTACTCGTGCGCAGACGCGAGCTCGAAGCGGTCGGTCTGCTCGACGAGCGCTACTTCATGTACTACGAGGACGTCGACCTTTGCGTCGCGCTTCGTCGTCGGGGCCGTACTGTGCTCTTCGTGCCGCGCGCCGAGGTGCAGCACCTGAGGGGCCGGTCCGCCTCGAGCAACCCCGATCTGGCGCGCCGTCGACGGGAGAGCCAGATGGCGTACTACCGCAAGCACAATCCGGTTTGGGCGCCGCTGCTGCGCTGGTACTTGCGGTCGGGCTTGCGGCAAGAGGCGTAGTCACCTCATGCGCATTGCAATCGACGCCAGGAAGCTGCACGACTTCGGCATCGGCACCTATATCCGCAACATTCTCGCCGAGCTGCCGCGGCTGGACGTGTCGAATGAGTTCGTCGTGCTGTGCCGGCCGAACGAACGCGATCTGACCACCGGGCTCGGCGCGAACTTCCGCACGATCACCGAGCCAGCGAAGCCCTATTCGGTCACCGAGCAGGTCGCCATCCCGCTCGCACTCGCGCGCGAACGCGTGCAGCTCTTGCACGAACCTCACTACGTGTTGCCGCTGCTCACGCGGTGCCGGTCGGTCGTGACGATCCACGATTGCATCCATTTGATGTTTCCGCAACATTTGCCCAACCGCCTGGCGTATTCCTACGCGCAGGCGTCCATGTGGGTGGCCACGCGGAAGGCACGGCGAATTCTCACCGTCTCCGAGGCATCGAAGCGGGACCTCTTGCGTTTTTTCGACGTGCCAGCCGAGCGCATCACGGTCATCCCCAACGCCATCGACGAGCGGTTTCTCGTGCCTCCAAATGACGAGCAGGTCGAGCGCGTGCGCCAACGGTATCAAC
>JAIVJN010000272.1:17008-19602 GCA_020200025.1 Acidobacteriota bacterium
GCGACGGACCGGGCGCTTCGCGCCGAGCTGGTGGCCAAAGGACTGGCGCGCGCCCGCCAGTTCTCGTGGGCCGAGTCGGTGAAACGCATCCACGGGATCTACATGGAAGTGCTCAGGTAGGCCGCCTTCGGCGGTGGGACCGCTTCCCGGGAGGACGCTCGCTGCGCTCGGGTGCGACCGGCTTCGCTCTGCTCGCGAGGGCGGAATGATCGCCTCTGACCCCAACCGCACGCAGGTGCGGTCCTACCGGCAGGCGAAGTGCAGCCGGTCCCACCGCGACCCTATCCAGCGGTCCCAGGTATCATCCTGTGTTGTGCGCGTGGCGCTGATCCATGACTGGCTCACCGGTATGCGGGGCGGCGAAAAGGTGTTGGAGGCCCTGTGCCAGCTCCTTCCCGATGCTCATCTCTTCACGCTGGTGCATGTACCTGGTGCGACGACGCCGTGGATCGAAGGGCGCCCGGTTCATACGTCCTTCATCCAGCATCTGCCCTGGGCCAGCCGTCTCTATCGACACTACCTGCCGCTCTTCCCGGTCGCGATCGAGCAGTTCGATTTGGATGCCTACGACCTGGTCATCAGTTGCAGTCACTGTGCCGCAAAGTCGGTGGTCGTCGCGGGGCGGGCTCGTCACCTCTGCTACTGCCTTACCCCGATGCGCTATGCCTGGGATCAGTTCGACGCCTACTTCGGCCCCGTTAAAGTTGGCACCGTGGCCAGCCGCGTATTGAAACCTTTGATGAGGGCGATGGCACGCTGGGATCGCGCGACGGCTGCGCGGGCGCACCGCTATCTCGCTATCTCCCAACACGTTGCCCGGCGGATCGGGCTGTACTATAATCGCCGATCGACCATTGTGTATCCGCCGGTTGACACGTGCTTCTACACGCCCCCGACCAGCGGTCGGACCGTGGACCCGAGCGTTCTCGTCGTGTCGGCGCTCGTGCCGTACAAGCGTGTCGAGCGTGCAACGAGGAGATTCGTGACTTGTATCGATCTGCGACCGCGGTGGTGCTGCCCGGCGAAGAGGATTTCGGCATCGTGCCCGTGGAAGCGCAGGCCTGTGGGACACCCGTGGTCGCGCTCGCGCGCGGCGGCGCGCTCGACACGATCGTGGACGGCGAGACCGGTGTCCTGGTGACCGAAGGCACTGAACAGGCAATGGCCGATGGCTTGCGACGAGCGGCAGCGGTCACCTGGGACTCGACCCGGATTCGGGCGCACGCCGAGCGCTTCAGCCGTGAACGGTTCCGGCGTGAGATGAGCGCGATCATCGAGGAGACGGTCGCCGCGCCGCCGGATCAGCGATGGTAAGGCGTCACAATCGTCTGCTCGTCGCGTTCCACGTGCTCGCCGATATGGGCGCGGGGATCACGGCGTTCGCGTTGGCGTACTTCGTACGTTTCGAGACCGGTCTCATCGCGGCGCCCAAGGGACAGCCCCCCTTCTCACAGTACGTCGACGTTCTGCCGTTCATCGCCGTCATCGTCCCGATCGCCTTCCAGCTACAAGGGCTCTACCGTCTGCGCCGCGGGCGGTCGCGCATCGACGACTTCTTCAACGTCTTCGTCGGCAGCATCATCGCGGTCGTCCTGGGCGTCGTCAGCACGCTCTACTTCCAGGCCTACTACGTGCCCGACGAGCTGAAGGACCGCGGTGCGTACGAAGTCTCGCAGGCGGTCTGGGCGCTGTTCCTCGTCCTCAACGTCGTGCTCACGTTCCTGTCGCGCAATATCGTTCGTGAAGCGCTCGAGCGCCGGTGGGCCGCGGGCATCGGACTTCGCCGCATTCTCATCGCGGGCTCGAGCGAGCTCGGGCGCATGGTGGCCGACAAGATTCTGGAGCATCGTGAGCTCGGCTACCAGATCGTCGGCTTCGTCGACGACCGCGCCGGCGGCGATCATCTCGGCTATCGCGGATTGCCGCTTCTCGGACGGCTTGCTGACACGGCAGAGATCGCATCGAGGGAGCGGATCGACCATCTCTACGTCGCGCTGCCGCTGGAAGAGCACATGAAGCTGCTCGACCTGGTCGAATCGACGAGCCGCGAGGGGGTGGACGTCAGAGTCGTCCCCGATCTCCTGCAGTTCATCGCGCTGCGGGCCCGGCTCGAAGATCTCGACGGCGTACCGGTCATCAACCTGAACGACGTTCCGCTCCAGGGCTTCAACTCGCTCGTCAAGCGCGCGCTCGATTTCGCGTTTTCGTTGAGCGCGCTCACGGTCATGGCCGTGCCTGGACTGATCATCGCCTGGCTCGTCAAACGAAGCTCCCCGGGCCCGGTGTTCTACCAACAACAGCGGATGGGCCTGGACGGCCGACGGTTTACCGTCTACAAGTTCCGCACGATGGTGGTCGACGCCGAAGAAGACACCGGGCCCATTTGGGCGGACGAGGACGATGCGCGCGCCACACGCATTGGTGCGTGGCTCCGGCGCCACGATTTCGACGAGTGGCCGCAGTTCTGGAACGTCTTCAAGGGCGAGATGTCCATCGTCGGGCCTCGTCCCGAGCGCCCTTTCTTCGTCGAGCAGTTCAAGCACCGCATCCCGCAGTACATGCTGCGCCACAAGGTGAAGGCCGGCATCACCGGC
>JAIVJN010000222.1 GCA_020200025.1 Acidobacteriota bacterium
CCTTCGAGAACATGGATTCGCCGCCGGCATCGACCGGCTGGCCGCGTCCGCCTGATATGTAGAGGTGTCGCATGTCTCATCGCTTGTTCCCGGTGTTCGGTGTTCTTGGTGTGATGCTGTGCTGCATGCCTGTCTCTCTGGTCGCGCAGGCGCCGGGAATTCGCGAAGTGACGGCGTCAGACCGGAGCCTGGTCGCTCTGCAAACTCGATTGCGGTACACCACCATGATCGTGCTGCCTGACGGGGAAGAGATTCTGGACGTCATCTGCGGCGATCGCGACTTCTGGGTGATCACCGCGGTTCAGAACGTGGCGCATGTCAAGCCTGCGAAGGCGGGAGCTGAGACGAATCTCAACCTGGTCACTGCAAGCGGCACGATCTACTCGTTCCTGCTGAGCGAGAAGGAAGGCAAGACCAACCCGGACCTCAAGGTATATGTGACTGCGGGCGAGGGCATCTCGATCGCTCGGCAGAAGTACTACAGCGCCGCTGAAGTCGAGCGCCTGCAGGCCGAGATCACCGAGGCGCGGGAGTCAGTCGGTCGCGCGGAACAGCGCGCGACAGAGGCCATCGCGGCCGACCGGCAGCAGTATCCGGCGAAGCTCCAGTTCCCCTACGGGGCTCCGAAGTACGAGAAGCCATTTCTGGTGCGGGCGATGTGGCACGACGGTCAGTTCACATACCTGAAAGCCGACGCGCCAGAGTTGCCAGCCCTCTATGAGGTCACGGACGGCAAACCCGCGCTCCTGAACTTCCAGGTGCACGGGGAGGGGACATACGTCGTTCCGAAAGTGCTCGAGCGTGGCTACCTGGCGCTGGGCAACGCGCGCTTCTCATTCGAGCAGCGGGAGCGCTAGTCATGGCCGACCACGTGGATGCTCCCGGCACCGCGCCTGTGACCGATCGTCGGCCGGTGCCGCGTGGCGTTCTCCCGCGGGGCGTTCAGACGTGGTTGATGGTGGCCCTGGCGATCGGGATGCTGTTCATCATCTTCCTCACCGGGCAGCCCGAGTCGCCGGTGAGCACTCGTACATCGACTGCCGCCGTTCAGCCGCCTAGTGCAGACCGGGTGCGCGACTATCAGGAGAGGCTCCGTCTTCTGGATGCTCAGGCGGTACAGGAGGCTCGTACCGCTGCCTTGGCAGACACGTCCCTTCCTCCGTCACTCGAAGACGATGCGGGACGGGCCGCGCAGGTGGATCAGTTGGCGGCGGAACGAGAACGCCGCGAGTACGAAAGCCTGTTCGCCAGCAACGTCGTACTCAGTCGCCGTCCCGACGCCCAGCGACCGGATTCTGGCAACGCCCGAGCCGCCAGCTCGAATGCGGCACCGGCGCAGGGCGGTGCGGACCCGTCCATCGACGACATCGCAGACGCGGTCGTTCGCGCCACCGCTCGGAGCAGCGGGGCCACGCTGGGTGCGGCCGTCCGACCTGAGGCCCGGATTACCGCGCCATCCAGCGCGGAACAGCCGCGATCAGAAACGCGTGCGAACACCGAACCGATCAGATCCTGATCCCTGCCGGTGCGCGAATACTCGGAGAGACCCGGCCGGTCCAGGCGCTTGGAGAGACGCGACTCGCCGTCGCCTTCCACCGAATCCTGATGCCCGACGGGAGGGGGGTCGCTCTCGACCAGTTCCGCGGACTCAATCAGATCGGCGACTCCGGTCTCAAGGACCGCGTGAACCACCACTACTGGTCGACGTTCGGCGCAGCCGGTGCCGTCGGACTGCTGAGCGGACTCGCTCAACTCGTCGGGACCGCTGGCTTCGGCCGGGGTGATGGGGACCGGACCGTCATCATCGCCGGCAACGCCGCCGATGCCACGACGCAGGCAAGCGCCCAGGTGATGAACCGCTTCCTCAATCGGTTGCCCACCATCACGATTCGTGAGGGCCACCGGGTCAAGGTGTACGTGACGAGTGATCTCGACCTGCCGGCATGGACGCCACCCGGCGTCGGCGGCGGGTCCCAGCGGAGGTAGTCCAATGCTTCGACGTTTCATTCTCGGCATCGTCGTCCTGAACCTCGCGGCGGCTCCTGCCCACGCGCAGCTCGCGGTCATTGACCCGGCGAACCTCGCCCAGGCCATTCTGATCGCCCAGCGCGCGCAGCGGCACTACGAAGAACTACGCGCGCAGTACCGCACGATCCTGCGAATGTCGCAGGGACTCGGCGGCATGCAGGGGTATCGCATTCCCACGATCTCAGCCACCCGCCACGACGCGGGCCGGTGGCTTTACGGTCAGCCGTGGCTGCAGGGCCTCAACAGCGGCGACGCAACCGGAGCGGCGTACTGGGCCACGACCGTGCCGCTCCAGCGTCCGTCCACAGTGCCCTCGCAGCTCACGGCTGCCGCGCGCCGCACGCTGGAACGTCAATACGCCACCATCGAGATCACGGACTCCGTTGCCATGATGGGAGGCCATCAAGTCGGGGCGCTCCGCGGCTACCACGGCCAGCTGCAGGGGGCGGTGCAGGAACTGGAAGGTGACGTGCTGAACGGCCTGCTGCGGTACCACGAGATGACGGCCATTCTCGACAAGATCGCCGCTGGGGAGCTGTTAGGCCGACGCCAGGACATGGCGTCGAATCAGTTGCTGTCGCACGCGCTCGAGCAATTGCTCGCGCGGGGCAAGCGGCTCCGCGACACCGAGGCCACCACGATGAACATGCAGCTCGTGACGTGGCGAGATGCTCGCGCTGCGAATGCAGCGATGGTGGCTGGCACCGCTGACGCTTTGCGAACGTGGCGACAGCCGTAAGTCTCTGGAGGAATGTCATGCGACGAAGTGCTCTGGTCCTCGCGTTTGTCCTCGTTGGCGGTCTTGTGACGCACGCCCAGGTGGCGGTCTTCGATACTGCGGTGACGTTTCGCAACAGCGTGACCGCCGCGCTCAAGGAATACCTGCTCACGGTCCAGCGCGAACAGCATAGCCAGCTTCGGCGAATGGCGCAGCGACTGAGCATGTTCACGAATCTCGGGAAGTACACCGTGCCTGATGCTCCGCGCTGGAGGACCCATGCCTGGGAGAACAACGAGGCGTTCCTCTTCTCCACGGCCTACCATGCGGCGTTGAACTACGGCGATTCGGGCGGGACTGCCTACCTCGGCGTGTCCCAGCCAGTCCTCGCCGCCGCCGATGCTCTTGGCAGCCTTACGCCTGCCGCCCGACGAGTGCTGACGGCTCAGCTGGCCACGTTGGACATTGCTGATGCTTCGGTCATCGCGGCGACACATGACACCGGGCAATTGCGTTACAACGGTCGCAGGGAACTGCTGGCCATTGAAGGGCTCGACCGGGATGTCACAAACGGGTCGCTCGAGCAGAGCACCACGGCGGTCCTCGATAAGATCAGCGGCGCGGTCCTGATCGGGGCTCGTCAACGACAAGCACGGGCGCAGCTGTTGAGCGGCGTCGTCGAACAGCTGCTCGTGGATGGCAAGCGCGCACGGGACACTGAGGCGTCTTCGATGAACATGCAGCTTGTGTCCTGGCGCGACCGGCAGGCGGCCAATGCGGCCTTCGTCGCCGGTTCCGGAAATGCTCTTCGCGCATGGCGGCAGCCGTAGCAAGAACCAAAGGACGGGTCCGATGCCAGCGCAGCCCTCGTTGAACCTGATTCCGACGATCCAGCAGGCCATCACCGCTCTGCTGACGACGTATGAGCCGGAGTTTTTGCGCTTCGGCTACTCGCTGTTCATCTCGTTTGCGACCATCCTGATCGCCTGGCATGGCATCAAAATGATGTTCTCGCATGACGGCTTGGGCGACCAGATGTTCGACTTTGCGAAGCTGCTACTGTTCATCTCGTTTGGCTACTCGTTCATCGCGTTCTATGAAAGCCCGCTGCCTGGCATCGGTGTCT
>JAIVJN010000032.1 GCA_020200025.1 Acidobacteriota bacterium
CAGAGCCCGGTGTCGGGCGAGACCACGAGTTGGGGGCAGATGGGACGCCGTCAGGGGGTATCCACGAGCCGGACGGTGACCCATATCGTGGAACCGCGCCCGGCGGCGCGTCTTGCGGCGCCGGCGGCGGCGTGGGTCGCGGGCTCGAATTTCCGACTGAGAAGGAGCCGCGCGGGACGGCCGAGCCGCGCCACGCGGGTGACGGTGGTGGGGCGGCCTGATAGACGAATCCGCCGCGAGACGCATCCGGCAAGTGGCGTCGGTCGACCATCCACGATTGTACGGCCCCGCGCTGGCCGAACCGGTGTCGCGGGATGGTCGTCCATGAGTGCCACGAGTCGTAATCGCCGCGCCCGCGCCAGCCTCTTGCGCTTGCCGCCCGGAAGCCGCCGTCCCAGCCCAGTGGGCTCCACCCGATGTAGCCCGGTGCAAACGCCCAGCTCACCCAGGCAGGTCCCCAGACCTGACCCGGAACCCAATACCAGGCGCTGCCCGAGAATCCCCATCGGCCGAAGTGGTGGGTGGGCCATGCCCACGCATCGAGCCCATACCAGGTCCAGCCGTAGCGCGTGTGCCGCCAGCCGCCGTGTGAGTACGGACGCCAGCCGACCGCCACCGATGGATACCATACGTAGCCATGCGAATCGAGATGGTCCCATCGGCCATGGCGATCGAGCGACGACCCGTACGCACGAAGCTCGGCTGGCAAGTGGCGAGAGGACTCTCCATCGCTCGAGCCACTGGCGCGTTCGTACGCCCACGAGGTGAACGCATCAAAACGCGCGGAATTGAACCGTCTCAGTGCCACCTGCCCCGAGGCCGCCGCCGCGAGCGTTTCGCCGCCACGGACGACATGACGTTGGTCAGGGGCGTCGAGCTCGGCCACGCCTCGGACGACCGAGAGCTGGAGATCCGACCCGTAGACACCGAGGCGTAGGTCGTACTCGCCGCGCGGCTGCAACCTGACGGCGCCGGCCGGCGTGTCGATCGCATACGGGGCGGCGGAAGGGGAGAGGCGAGCCATCACGCGGCCGCGAAGCAGTCGAAGGTGGCCACTGCCGAGCCATTCGACGGTGGTGTCGCCATCCACGTGGAAAAGCGAGCCGTCGGCGAGCACGATCTCCGCGCGCCCGTCTCGCGTGCGGACGCGGTCGCCTTCGAGGAGCAGCGTCGGGGCCGTGGCGGATTCGGCGACGCCTTCATGGTCCACATCGACGCCACCTTCGACGTACGAGAGGGTCGCGGGGAGGGGCGCGTCCGTCGCGCTCTGCGCGGCCGCTGACAAGGGGAGGCCAACGATGAGGAGCACCAGACCAAGGCGACCGATCCGCGTGAGCATGGCGTCCTCTGTTCTGCAGGCTGGCAATTGGCAGTATAGCAATAACGGCAGGCGGTAGGCGGCAGGCGGCGAGGCAGGAGGTCAGACTCGTCAGGCTGATCCATAAAGCTGGGCTGGGTCGCGGGGAGGGCCCTCGCGCCCATTCCGAGGCTGGCCGCCATTGACAGCATCAAACTCATATTTCATACTGTCTGCATGAGCAAAATAATTGGCATCGACCTGGGAACGACGAATTCCGTCGTCGCGGTCATGGAGGGCGACCAGCCCACGGTCATTCAAAACGCCGAAGGCAGCCGCATCACCCCGTCGGTCGTCGCGTTCAGCAAGACTGGCGAGCGCCTGGTCGGACAGGTGGCGAAGCGCCAGGCGGTCACCAATCCTGAGAACACCATCTTCTCCATCAAGCGCTTCATGGGTCGTCGCTTCGACGAGGTGAGCGAAGAGATGAAGATGGTGCCGTATCAAGTCGCGCGCGCCTCCAACGGCGACGTGCGTGTCAAGGTCGGCAACGACGAGCTGGCCCCACCCGCGATCTCGGCGATGGTGCTGCAGCGATTGAAGCAGGCAGCGGAGGACTACCTCGGACAGCCCGTGACGAGGGCCGTCATCACCGTCCCCGCCTATTTCAACGATGCGCAGCGGCAGGCGACGAAGGAAGCGGGGCAGATCGCCGGCCTCGAAGTCATGCGCATCGTCAACGAGCCGACCGCGGCGGCGCTTGCGTATGGTCTCGACAAGAAGAAGGACGAGACCATTGCGGTCTACGACTTTGGCGGTGGCACGTTCGACATTTCGATCCTCGAGGTGGGCGAGGGGGTCGTCGAGGTGAAGGCCACCAACGGCGATACCCATCTCGGCGGCGACAATCTGGATCAGCGCATCATCGAATGGATTGCCGCGGAGTTCAAGAAGAGTGACGGCATCGATCTGAGCAAAGACCGCATGGCCCTGCAGCGACTGCGCGAGGCGGCGGAGAAGGCGAAGATGGAGCTGTCGTCGGTGATGGAAACCGACATCAACTTGCCATTCATCACGGCCGACGCCTCGGGTCCGAAGCATCTGGCGATGAAGCTCACACGCGCCAAGTTCGAATCGCTGGTCGAGGACTTGCTGCAGAGAACGGTCGGGCCGACGCGGCAGGCGATGAAGGATGCGGGGGTCGATGCCTCGAAGATCGACGAGGTCGTGCTCGTCGGCGGCTCGACGCGCATTCCGCGCGTGCAACAGATCGTCAAGGAGCTGTTCGGCAAGGAGCCGCACAGGGGCGTCAATCCCGATGAGGTTGTCGCCATTGGCGCCGCGATTCAAGCGGGTGTGCTCGCAGGAGACGTCAAGGATCTGCTGTTGCTCGACGTCACGCCACTGTCTCTTGGCATCGAGACCCTCGGCGGCGTGATGACGCCGCTGATCCAGCGCAATACGACGATCCCGACGCGCAAGAGCGAGACGTTCTCGACCGCTGCCGACAGTCAGACGAGCGTGGAAGTGCACGTGCTGCAGGGCGAGCGGCCCCTGGCTCGGGACAATCGTACGCTCGGACGATTCCATCTCGTTGGCATCCCTCCCGCGCCTCGTGGCGTGCCGCAGATTGAAGTGACGTTCGACATCGATGCCAACGGCATCGTCAACGTGTCGGCCAAGGATCACGGCACGCAAAAGGAACAGAAGATTACGATCACGGCCTCGAGCGGCCTCAGCAAGGACGAAGTCGATCGCATGATGCGCGAAGCCGAGTCGCACGCCGAGGAAGACAAGCAGCGCCGCGACGAGATCGAAGCGCGCAATCGCGCCGACCAGTCGGTCTACACGGCCGAGCGGATGCTGCAGGATACCGGTGAGAAGCTCGGGCCCGCCGAGCGCGCCGCGATCGAAAGCGCCATCGGCGATGTCAAGAAGGCGATCGAAACGAACGACACGGCGTCGATGACCCGCTCGATGGAAGCGCTGACCGCCGCACAGCACAAGGCCGCCGAGGCGTTGTACCGCCAGCAGCAGACGGCCGGCTCCGAGGCGGGCGCAGCCGGGGCGGGGGAGCCCGCATCGGGTGCGCACGGCAGCGAGGGCGGTGGCCGTCCGGCCGATGACGTTATCGATGCCGAAGTGGTGGACGAGGAGAAGAGATAAGGGACGGCAGACGGACACGGCACACGGCATACGGTCAACAGCACACGACAGCACCGTGGTCGGTAAACGGCAGGCGAGCCAAGCGCGAATCGCCAATGACCGTGTGACGTATACCGTGTGCCGTTTGCCGGCTGGACTACACATGGATCTCTATATCGTCCTCGGACTCGGGCGAACAGCGTCGACGGCGGACATCAAGCGGGCCTACCGGCGGCTTGCGCGTCGACTGCACCCGGACATCAATCCCGGCGATCGGGACGCGGCGACGCGGTTTCGCCAGATTTTCGAGGCATATGAGACGCTCATCGACCCCGAGCGCCGGCATCGCTACGACACGGGACAGATCAAGTCCCCGGCAGCAGCCGACGAGGCCGGCTCGTACGGGTTTACGGGGTTCGACTTTTCCGGCGCGGTGAGAGGGGACCCGGCCACGACTTTTGGCGATCTGTTCCAGGACGTGTTCGTTCGATCTGCGACTCATGCGCACGCCGCAGTCGAGCGCGGCGCCGACCTCCACGCCCGCGTCTCGCTGTCGTTCGAGGACGCCTGGCGCGGATGTGAGCGGCCGGTGACCGTCACCCGGCAGGAGCGCTGCCGCACATGCAACGGCTCGGGGAGCCGCCGCATTGCGGAGTCGCGCTGCGTGGCGTGCGAGGGCACCGGAAGCGTGCGGTCGGTTCGTGGGCACATGGTGTTCGCCAAGAACTGCGCGCACTGCGGTGGCGCCGGGCAGCTTCGGCAACGCGTGTGCGGTGTCTGTCACGGTCAGGGCATCGAAGCAACAGCCGAAACGTTCAGCGTGCACATCCCGGCCGGTATCGCCGACGGGGCGATGGTGCGCGTGGCGGGCAAGGGACACGCGGGTGTTCGGGGCGGTGAGCCCGGGGACCTGTTCGTCGAGGTGCAGGTCCAGCCCCATCGTCTCTTCCGGCGCGAGGCGGACGATGTGCACATCACGATTCCCATTGCGTTGCACGAAGCCGCGCTGGGCGCGCGCATCGAGATTCCGACCCCGGACGGCTCGGCGCGGCTGCGCGTGCCTCCGGGCACGCAGTCGGGTCAACGCGTGCGGCTGCGCGAGCGAGGGGCGGCGTCGACCCGCGACGGGCGACGGGGCGACCTGGTCGTCGAGATGCGGCTGATGCTGCCGCCGGCGCTCGACGAACGATCCAAGGAGCTGCTCCGCGAGTTCGGCCGCATCAACGGCGACAACGTGCGCACGGACGTCTTCAGAACCGGGTGATCATGTCGAAGAAAAGCGGCAAGGCCTACTTCATGATCAGCGCCGTCGCGCAGAAGTACGACATCCATCCGCAGACGCTGCGATTGTACGAGCGTGAAGGGCTGCTGAAGCCGTCGCGGACCGAGGGCAACACGCGGCTCTACTCGGAAGAGGATCTGGAACAGCTCGAGACCATCCTGGCGCTGACCCGCGATCTGGGCGTCAACCTGGCGGGCGTCGAGATCATCCTCAACATGCGGCGCAAGATGGAGCAGATGCAGAGCGAGGTCAACGAGTTCATGGAGTACGTCAAGCGAGAGCTCGCGCGCGGCATCGACGATTGGGAGCATCGCTTGGGCACCGCGCTGGTAAAATCGTCGCCGACCGATCTCGTGCGAGCGTCAGGTGAGAAGCCGAAGTAAGAAGTAAGATCGCCGCGTGATGCGTGAGAGATCGGATAGGCTTGTCCGATCCTTCACGTCTTCAAGCCTTGCAAGTTCTCCAGGCCTTCTTTCTGCGAGCACCAATGCCTTGCGAGCACTGCCAGAATTCCGGGTGGAAGCGCCTCGAACGAGACGGCGTCGAGCACGTGGTACGGTGTGACTGTTGGCGCGAGGCGCTCGTCGGCCATCTGCTGGCCGACGCGCGTATTCCGCCGCGGTTCGCGCGGTCGGAATTGAGCACGTATCAGCCCGACACCGATTCCCAACGCGACGCCTTACGACGAGCGAAGGCGTTCGTCGATGCCTTTCCGGCCGTGGAGAAAGGTCTGCTGTTCTTCGGCCCGAGCGGCGTCGGCAAGAGTCACCTCGCGGTCGGCGTGCTGAAGGACGTCGTGCGAAACCGGGGCGCCCGAGCGTACTTCTTCGAGACGCGAGCCCTGCTGCGCATGGTCCGCGACACCTACAACCGTTCGGTCGAAGAAACCGAGATGGAGGTATTGCGGCCGGTGCTGGAGGCGGAAGTGCTCGTGCTCGACGACCTGGGCGCGGAGCGGACGTCGGAGTGGGTGCAGGAGACGCTCGGTCTGGTCGTCAATACGCGCTACAACGCCAAACGAGCCACCATCGTCACGAGCAACCTGCACGACCCGCTCGACACGGGGGATCCGAACTCGTTCATGTTCCAGGTCGGCGTGCGCACGCGGTCCCGGCTACTCGAGATGTGCCACTGGGTTGAAGTGCAAGGGCCAGATATCCGCGATCAAGAGCGCCTGAGCGCCGCCGCTCGAAGCGGCCAACTGCCGCCCGATCCCACCAACATCAAAAAGAAGGATCTGCCACCCCGAGCCGGGGGCATGGCGGTGGCGCGGCTGCGCGACGATCGTTCGCCACACGAGCTGAAGTGGACCGGCGGGAAGGCCGGTAGCTAACGGGATTGCAGATCTCAGATGGCAGATTGCCGATTGGTTGTCGATTGGCGATCTTGGACTTCAGATGGCCGCGCGGCCGCGAGATGCATATCGCGGCGGCGGGTGCGAATCGACCCGATCGACACATCCCTATCTCGATTCATCAATCCAGCATCATCAATCGGCAATCCATCTGCAATCTGCAATCTGAACATCTGCAATGTTGGGTCTCTATCTGCACATCCCGTTTTGCGGCTCGATCTGCCACTACTGCAACTTCAACCGTGGGCTGTTCGACGCCGCGCTCAAGACGCGCTACGTGGACGCGCTGGCCCGCGAGATTGCCGCCGCAGCGCAACCACAAACCGCGGCGGACTCCATTTTCTTCGGCGGCGGCACGCCCTCACTGCTGTCCCCGACCGAGATCGGCCGGCTCATCGAGACCTGCCGGCAATCGTTCGCCCTGTCCCCTGACGCGGAGGTCACGCTCGAAGCCAACCCCGAGACGGTGTCGCGTGAGACGCTGGCCGGCTATCGTGCCGCCGGTGTCAATCGCTTGAGCTACGGCGTGCAATCGTTCGACGCCGCCGAGCTGGCGCGACTTGGACGGCAACACACGCCCGACGCCGCGCGCCGGGCGGTCTTCGAGGCGCGGCATGTCGGCTTCGAGAACATCAGCCTCGACCTGATGATGTGGCTTCCGGGACAAGCGGTCGAATCCTGGCTCGCCAGCGTCGACGCGCTCATCCAGGTAGGGCCGGATCACGCGTCCTTGTATCTGCTCGAGCTCTATCCCAACGCGCCGCTGCGAGACGACATGGCGCGCGCCGGGTGGTCGTTGGCGCCGGACGAGGACGCCGCCTCGATGTATCTCGACGGGCTCGCGCGGCTCGACGACGCTGGCTACGAGCACTACGAAATCTCGAACGTGAGCCGACCAGGGCGAACGTCCCGCCATAACCTGAAGTATTGGCTCGACGGCGAATGGCTAGGCTTCGGCTGCGGGGCGCACTCGACCAGGTCGGGAGAGCGATGGCGCAACGTTTCGAGTACCATTGAGTACAGCGACCGCGTCGAGCGAGGCTCGTCGGTAGTGGCCGAGCGTCGCGTGCTGGACGGTGATGAACGGCTGGAGGAGGCGCTCTTTACGGGGCTTCGTCTCACCGCCGGCCTCGATCTCTCGGTCATCACCGCCCGTTACGGGATCGATGTGTGGGCTCGGTATGGCGTCGAGCTGCAGCGGTTCATCGAGGCGGGAGCGCTGGTGCACGAGCCCGGCCGGCGGCTGGCGCTCTCCCGGTCCGGAATGTTGCTGGCCAACGAAGTAATGGTCGTGTTCATCGGCCAGCCCGTACGGTAAAGTATCGACCTTTCGTGAAGGAGGCTGCTCAATGCTTCGAGGATTTCAGAGAATTGTGTCGGGAATGACCCTGGCCGCCATCGTGCTGGCGGGAGCCGCGGTCGCCGGCGCGCAGGAACCCGCGCCAACTCCTACTCCCGCTCCCGCTGCGCAGCCTGCGACACCTGAGGCGCCGCGCTTGACGTTCGAAGGTGACACGGCCCTGGTGACGCTGCTCGTCAAGCCTGACAAGACCACGGAGTTCGAGTCGGTGCTCGCCAAGGTGAAAGAGTCGATGATGAAGAGCGAGAAGCCCGAGCGCAAGAACCAGGCCGCCGGGTGGACCGTCTACAAGGTTCCGCAGCCCGTGCAGGGCAGCGTGGTCTACTACTTCCTCATTCAGCCGGTCGTGAAGGGGCAGGAATACGATCCGGTCATGCTGATTAACGAAGTCTTCCCAAGCGAAGCCACCGCGCTCTTCAACACCTTCAAGGAGTCCCGCAACGGCGGCGCGAGCACCACGCTCCAGACCGTGATGAAGATGGGACAGTAACGCTCACGCCCCGGGGTTCTAGTGGAGCGTCTCAACGGAAACTGGTGGACCAACCAGGGCGCTTCATGGCGTGTTCTGGGCCGTTCCTACGGAACGGCCACTCTAAGTATCGAAAGTACATGCCATTAGATCCCGGGGCGTGGCACCGGCCTCTCGCGCTATCCTTCATCTGTGACCGTTCTGCTTCTCGCGTTGACGCTTCTCGTGACGTCATCGCAAGCAGCAACACCGCCGTCTGCGCCCGTTCCCACGCCGTCCTCCGCCGACCCTGCGGCCGTGCAGTTCTCGTCGCCTGTCGGACTGCTTCTCGTGGCCATCAAGCCGGATAAGGTCGCCGACTACGAAGCGGTCATTGCGGCACTCCAGGCGGCGCTGCAAAAGTCCACCGATCCCCAACGCCGCGCCAGCGCCCAGGGGTGGCGCGTCTACAAGGCGGCAGAAACCGACGCCAAGAAGAACGTGCTCTACGTCCACGCCATCGCGCCGACCGTATCGGGCGCGGACTACCGGCCGTCGCTCTTGCTCGACGAGCTGTTGCAGGGCGCTCCGCCCGAGCTGATGGCTCGCTATCGCGACGCCTTCGCCGCATCCCCGACCAAGCTGAGTCTCACCGAGCTCGCGCACATGGCGGTCGCTCCAGTCCCGAAAGACTAGCGACGATCCTGAGCCCCCATCGAAGGGTCGCCCTGTTCCGAAGGCTTGAACGCTCGAGTCAAAGCGCGTCGATGCGCTCGGTCAGAAGGCGAGGTTCGCGCCCACGTAGAAGCGGTGGTAGACGTCGTGCAGGGGATCGCCGTTCAGGCGGAATATGCGGTAATCGACGCGCGCCCGTAACGGTCCGAGCAGACGGATCTTGACCCCGCCCCCGAGGTTCGTGCCGAAACTGGTTTCCTGCCGGTCGTTCAGGCGCTCGCGAAAGATGCCGCCTCCGACTGTTCCGTAGAGCGACACGCCAGAGATCTCAATCGGTGTCTGCACCAGCACATTGCCAAAACCAGTGCGTAGCGACGGAGCAAAATCGCGCTCGTCTTCGGCGAGCGAGGCGTACTCGAATTCGAAGCCTACGATCAGCAAACCGAAGCCCACGGCCACGCCGCGTGCGCTTCGAGTCTCCGGTGTCGGCGACACGCCGAGGAAGGCGGTGAGGTCCGCATAGGCTGGCTGCGCCGCGCCAAGCAGAACGACGAGCACCGCGACGACAGCAGGTCGAGCCATGATGCTATGATCGCACGAAAGCACCCACCTGACCCGCGCGCGGCCGCGCGAGGAGAGTTGTATGTCCCCCACGTATCGGTTTGTGGCCGCCTGGACGCTGACCCTGGCACTACCGTGCACTTCGGCCGCCGACACGCTCGTCTTGCGCGACGGAACGCGCGTGCGCGGGGCCGTGCTCACGCTTCGCGGCGGCACGATTGAGTTCGAGGAATACAACGCTCGCGGTCAGCGCCGCGTCGTGCGTGTCAATCGGAACGACGTCGCGCGCATCGAGTTCGACGACGCCTCGCTAGGAAGCGGCGCGGGAGGGTACGGCAGCGGTGGCGACTGGGGAGGTGGCAGCGGCGATTGGGGTGGGGGCGGTCGCCCGTCGGGCATGCGCGAGCGCACCGTCTCGGTGTCGGCATCGGCGCCATGGACCGACACGGGGATCAATGTGCGGCCGGGCCAGGAGATCTATCTCGAAGCAACGGGCAACGTACGCTGGGGTCCGGATCGGCGTGACGGCCCCGAAGGTGAGAACGACTCGCCCTACAACCCTGGTCGTCCGATCCCGAATCGGGCCGCGGCGGCGCTCATCGGTCGCGTCGGTGGCGATCCGTCGGAGGTGTTCTTCATCGGCGCCGGTCGTGGTCCCATCCGCATGCGACAGGGGGGCCGCCTCTTCCTCGGCATCAACGACGACGTGCTGCAGGACAACTCCGGATCGTTTCGCGTCGTTATTGGATACTGAGGACGCGCCAAGACGGGTCGACCTCGTCGCTTCGCGCCTCGATGGGACCCCTCGGCGCGCCTCGCGGTGGGCCCTGCCTTCGGCTCGGGTGGGACTGGTCAATTCGTTCGCGGGTGATATCGGCGCTTTCTCGTTCGAATGCGTGGGCAATTCACTCCCGCCGAAGTCCGGCCCCCACGCGTAGCGTCCTACCGCCGCTCGATCGCGGCGGTCACACCGAGCGGCGCAGCGGCGAGGCCTCCGTTTATCAGATCAAGGGCCGCGCGAGAATCTCTGGAGGCGCGAACCCGTGT
>JAIVJN010000033.1:0-12670 GCA_020200025.1 Acidobacteriota bacterium
GGCGAGTATAGCGCGTGGCTGTCCTCCGCATGGATCGGCGCTCGAGCGCGGCGGAGGACACTCGTGCGCAACCGATCGGCAAAACGTCCGTAACGACGGGCTCGTTGGGGTCGCACCGCTGGCATGGTTGTTGGACCCATCCCAGCCGAGAGGAGTCCCGATCATGCTGAAAGCGATTGTGGGTTCGGCGCTCGGCGGCTTGATTGCCGGTGCTGTGGCCATCGTGGCGTCGGCGCCAGCGAGGGGCACGCCTGCGGTCTCGTCGCCGACCGGGTCGGTACAGCCAGCCGGCGCGATCGAGCAGTTTGATGCGCACGTCGCCACCGCCGGCGGAGCGCTCGTGCAGTGCGAGCCGCATCAGCGCGCCGAGCTCCGTCGCGTGGTGGTCAGCGGCCGAGAGCTGGCGCAAGTGACGTGTGCGAGCGCCTTGCAGCCGGTCGCCTACACCACAGCGGACCTCGCCGGGTTGCAAGGCGCGTCGGATATCGTGACGCTACCCGCCGCGGCTTCGCGCACCGGCGTTGAGCGGCCCGTCCTGGTGCGCGAGCGCGTCGTCAGCCGCGAACCGGTTCGGCGTGCGTCCAGCCAGCGATCGTGGACGAAGACGGCCCTCGTCATCGGCGGCAGCACTGGTGCGGGCGCCGGTGTCGGCGGATTGGTCGGCGGCAAGAAGGGCGCGCTGGTTGGCGCGGCCATCGGCGGTGGCTCGGCCGCCATCTTCGAAGCGGTCAAGCGCCGCTAGCGAGCGAGGGCAAGGCAGAAGGCCGAAGATGCCTTCTGCCTTTCGCCTCTACAGTCTGTGCGATAGCATCATGCCGTCCGCATGAGTGCCCTTTCCCGACGCCGCGCCTCCGCGTTGTTCCTCACCTTTCTCATCGTTCCAGGCAGCCCCCTTTTCGGCAGCACCGGCACGCGGCTGCAACGGCCGCCGGCTCAGGCTGAGGCCGCTGTCGACACCGGGCGCGTGGTCGCCACCGTGAGCAGCCTCGAAGGCACGGTGCAGATGCCCGGCGTTGACGTCGAGCTTCTCGCGTCACCGGACGGCTTGGTGCGATCCCTCGACCGGTGACTTCGATCTCGATTTGCCGGGTCAGAGTGTCGAATCGGTCGAAGTGCTGGCCAACCCGTTCGCGGCCGAATACGGCCGCTTCTCGACCAGCATCACGCAGATTCGGACGCGGCGTGGCACCAACGAGTGGGAGTTCAAACCAGGCAATCTCATGCCGCGCCTGCGCGGCGTCGTCAAGGGCGTCCGCGGATTCGAGCCCCGCTTTTCGATTCGCGGGCCACTCAAGCAGGATCGCGCGTTCCTCGCCCAAGACTTTCAGTTTCGCTACGTGGCGACACCCGTGCGCAGTCTGCCAGACGAACCGGAGATCGAGCTCAAGAGCTTCGATTCGTTCACGCGGATCGACACGGTGCTCTCCTCGCGCCACACATTGGGCGGCGGGCTCATCGCCTTTCCGCGCGAGATCGATCGTACGACGATGAACACGTTCCGTCCGCCGGAAACCACCCCCGAGTTTCACCAGAAGGGGTTCTCGACCGGGCTCGTGGATCGCTTCGCCATCGCGCCAGACCTCATTCTCGAGACCACGCTGTCTGGCCGCTACTTCGAGATCGACGTCAACGGCGACGGACAGACGCCGATGATCTATGCGCCCGAGACGCAGAGCGGCACCTATTTCAATGATCACGAGCGCGAGGTGGGCGGCCTTCAGTGGGTGGAGGCGCTGACGATGTCACCGGACCAGTGGCGCGGCCAACACGTCTTCAAGCTCGGTGTCGACCTGCAGCGTTCGTCGTTCGACGGCTTCAGCGAGAGTCGGCCGCTCGAAGTTCGTCGCCTCGACGGCTCGCTTGCGGAGCTGACGGCATTCGGTGGACGGCGGCTGCAGCAGGTGAGCGGCGTCGAGTTTGGCGCGTTCGCGCAGGACCGCTGGCGCGTGAGCCCGCGTGTCACGTTCGAGCTGGGTCTGCGCTTCGACAAAGATCAAATCATCGACAACATCAACTGGTCTCCTCGCGCCGGCGTAGCGGTTGCGGTGCTGCCCGAGGGTCGCGGCATCCTGCGCGGCGGCTTCGGAAAGTTCGTGCAGCGAACGCCGCTCAATATCGATGCGTTCTCGTCGTTCGAGTCGCGCGTGGTGACACGGTTCGCCGCCGACGGAGCCATGCTCGGCACACCGGTGACCTACATCAATGTGTCGGATGCCAGACTGAGGACGCCCGAGGCGCTGGTTGGCAACGTCGAGTGGAATCAGCGCTTCGGCCGCCGCTTCCTCGTGAAGCTCGATTATCTGCAGCGCCAGGGCTCACACGAGTACATCGTCTCACCCGACGCCTCGCGCGGCGAGCTCCGACTGTCGAGCGACGGCATGTCGCGCTACAAGGAGCTCGAAGCGACGGCACGCTATCTGGGCGGCCAGCGCCGCGATCTGACCGTGTCGTACGTGTGGTCACGCGGCCGAGCCGATCTGAACAATTACGATCAGTTCTTCGGCAACGTCCGTAATCCGATCGTGAGGCCGAACGAGCACAACCTGATTGCCACCGACGTACCGCATCGTGGCCCGCGGAATCAGTCGGGCCGCCTACCGCGCGTGACGACGTTCGACTTCGCGATTACGCGACCGTGGCGGTTCAGGAAATATCAGTTCCGCGCCGGCATCAGAATGTTCAACGCGTTCGGTGCAGATGCCCACCGCGATGTGCAGAGCAACATCACCTCGCCCAACTACGGGATGTCCTTCAACCGCATCGAGCGCTCGTTCGGCGTGACGTTCGGTGCAGTCAGATGAGGCGGGTGGGGTTGGTAGGGCTGGGGGGCGGATAGGGGGCGTCTGCCGGCAGGGCGCAACGCACCGGCTTGTCCCACCGAACTTACTCGCCCGACCAGCCCCACACGCCCTACCAGCCCCACCCGGGCCACCAGCCTTTACTTTGCCTGAATGTGACCGATAAAGGCGACCGGCTCGCCCTTGCTGATGGGCGGCGTGCCGATCACGTAGAGCACGATGCCTGCAAGGGGCGCGCGCACCTCCTCGAGCAGGTTTCCGTGGAAGTCGACGACACGTCCGAGACGGAGCCCCTCGAGCACGTAGTGGCCGCGCTCGACCTCGGGCTCGAAGATGCCCGTGGCGCCACTCGTGACCACCTCACTCCGATCGATCCATATCGGGGTGGCGACCGGCGGCGGACCGTCGGCGCGCATGCCCAGCTCGCGCAGCCAGCCCGCGACGGCGCGCTCGATGCGGGCGATCGACGGCTCGTCGACAATCGCCATGGCACCGGATTCGACGGTCAGCGCTGGCTTCCCCCGGAGAATGGCCGTGTTCGACAAGTACAGCGACGCGGCCGGATCGGTCGGTCGCCCGCGATCAATCACGATGTGATCGAAGCCCGAGGCGAGCGCGAGCTTCCGGCCCGTCTCGGCCACGTCCGACGCGCCCGTCGTGATCCAGTAGACGTAGGGACGCAGCGACTCGTTGCCATCGCCGCAGTGGATGTCGACGACATGCGTGGCGCGGGCGATCACCTCGCGCGTGAGCATGTCGGCGATCCGCTCGGAGAGCGTCCCATCCGTGCGGCCGGGAAACACGCGGTTCAGGTTCTTGCCATCGGCAGGGGAGTAGTAGATGGTGCGCCCGAGGAATGACGGCATGTTGGCCACATGTACCATCACGACTGTCCCCGCGAGCGCTGCCGGATCGAGCGCCGTGCGAAGTCGCTGCAGGGCGACGATCGGGACGTATTCCATGCCGTGGGTGCCCGCAATGAGCGCCAGCACGGGTCCGGGTCTCGCGCCATGCACGATCGAAAACGGAATCGTGGTGCCTTGATCGCCCGTTGCCGCCGGCACCGCGAGGGTTCCTGATTGCAGGGTGCCCGGCGCGGCCGTGACGCCACCGAGCGCAAAAGGAGCCTGCGCCGCAAGGGGCGCAGTCACGCCGAGGACCAACATCGCAAGGACCGAGCAGAGTCGTCGCATGGGCGCATTGTAAGCTTCTAGTCGAGCGTGACGAGCCACTTAGACATCCTTCAATCCGTGACCGCGGACCAGGAAGATCGCCGCGATCAATGCCAGCGCGACACCGTTCAGCATGAGCACGAGCGGCGCCGATCCGCTGAGCGTCACCAGCCACCCGCTGACCAGGCCACCGAGCGGCGAGCCGCCCCGAAACGCCATCATGTAGATGCTGACGACGCGACCTCTGAGCTGAGTCGGCGCCAGCAACTGTACGAGCGAGGTGGTGAGCGAGAAGCACATCACGAGCATCGCGCCGCAGGCGAAGAGCAGCGTCGCCGTGAGCCAGGGCGTGCGTGAGAAGGAAAAGCCGACGATGAGGAGGCCAAGAGCGGCTTGCAGGGTGAGCAGCATGAGGCCCATGTGCCGGTGCTTGCCGATCCACGCCACGACCAATGCGCCGGCCACCGCACCAGCTCCAGAGAAGGTCATGAGCCGGGTATAGAAGCCCACGTCTTGATGGAAGACGTCCCTGGCGATGAGCGGAAGGAACGTGAGCAGTGGCAGGCCGAGAAATGCCGACACGAACCCCACGAGCGTGAGCGTGACGAGCTGGGGCTGATCGCGCACGTAACGCAGCCCGTCTTTGAGCTGATCGCGCATGCGGTGGACCGTGGTCGCTTGGATGTGCACGACGCGCAGCCCCAGCAGCGCGGCGATCACGAACAGAAACGAGACGCCGTTCAAGCCGAAGCAGGCGACCATGCCGAGCGTGCTGAGCGCGATCCCCGCGATGAGGGGGCCGATGACGCGCGCCAGGTTGAACTGAATCGAGTTGAGCGCGATCGCGTTGGGCAGATCGCGCTTCTCGACGAGCGACGGAATCAGCGATTGATACGCCGGCCCGCCGAACGCTTGCGCGATGCCGCTCACGACCGACAGAGTCAAGATGTGCCAGATGCGCACGACGTCGGTGTAGACGAGGACAGCGAGGGAGAAGGCCGATGCCATCTGCACGCACTGCGAGATGAGCAGCAGGGTTCGCCGATCGCGCCGATCGGCGATGACGCCGCCAATGAGCGTGAAGAAGAGGATGGGCAACTCGCCCAGAAACGCATCGAGGCCGAGGAAGAAGGCGGATTGCTGGTCGGCGAGCGTGACGATGAGCCAGGCCTGCGACACCTTCTGCATCCAGGTGCCGATGCTCGAGGTGAGCGCGCCAAACCAAAGCAGGCGAAAGTCGCGGTAGGTGAGGGCGGCCGCCACCCGGCGGCTGGCCTGCGACACGAGCGCTAACAAGACGGGGATTCTAACAGGCTCGGCCCTTCGGGGCCGGGCGACGGCTTGGCTTCGCCTCGCCACGGAGCTCTTTTGAAGCTGCTTGACTTTCGCTTTTTATTCTCTATAATAGCGAAAGTTAAGCGAATACGCCGATGGCTTCATCCCTTATCGACAACGTCCTCGACATCGACAACGTCCTCGACGCGTCTCGAACCCCGAGTATCCCTGTGACGCGCGCGGCACCGAGGACAAGTGGTACGTCTCACGCGCCGGACGTCCCTCGCGCCGGCCGCGCTGTTGTCGAATCGTTGCTGCGTGCCCGTAAGCTCGATCGCACGCTGACGTCCACGTGGTCCGACGACTCCGCGCTGCTCGATCGCAGCATGCCGTGGCACGTCGCGACGCTCGATGCGGCCCTCCACGGCGGCCTCAAGCGCGGGCACCTCTCCGAAATCGTCGGCCCCGTCTCATCCGGGCGCACCAGCCTGGCCCTCGGTTGGCTGGCGGCCGCCACCCAGCGTGGAGAGCACGCGGCGCTTATCGATACCTTCGATCGTTTCGATGTCGCCTCCGGCGAGCGATGCGGCATCGTGCTGCCGCGGCTGCTCTGGGTGCGCGGGCAGGCGCTCTCGAAGACGGCGGGGACGATCGATCCTGCTTGGCTGCCCGGCGTGCGCGCGGTGTCGGGACCAGGGACGTTGCTCGAGCGCACGGTCGATCGCGCCCTCAAGGCGCTGAACTTGGTCCTGCAGGCGCAGGTGTGCACGGCCGTGGTCCTCGACCTGGTCGACGTGCCTGACTCCGCGCTCCGCTCGATTCCCGCCAGCACCTGGCTGCGCCTGCAACGCGTCATCGAGGGCAGCGAAACGGCGTGCCTCCTGCTCGCGCCGATTGCAACGGCACGAAGCGCGGGAGGGATCACGATCGATACAAGAGCACGGAATGTGGAGGGCGCGGGTACGCGGGGGGCGCAAGGAATCCACGCGCGCCGCGTGCCGGGTCACGATCGGTCCGTGTCATCAACTGATTGGAACGCACCGACGGCATCTGAGCCTGCCGCCTCTGGATTCTCTGTGGCCTCTCAGTCGCCTGCGACGCGTCAACCCTCGGCAACCTGGATCGGCGGCCACGATCGGCAGCGGCGGCTCGGTGGCCTGCATCTTTTCGCGCGGCTGATTTCGCCGAGGCGGTCCACGACCACGCACGTGTCACTCACGGGACAGATGGATCCAAGGGTCTGAGCCTCAGGCATTCACTCACTGTCCTTCAAATCTGCAATCTTCAATCTCCAATGTTTGCCTCCCTGCACGCTCCCCTGTCGCCTGCCGCCGATCTCGTCAGCGTCGCGCAAGCGTTCACGCCGAGATTTCAGATGATGAGCGACGTGCTGGTGCTCGACGTCAGCGGCCTGGCGCGTTTGTTCGGCGGCCCGGTCGAGATTGGCGAATATCTGCATCGAGCGGCGGCTGCGTGCGCGCGCGACGTGCAGGTGGCGGTCGCGCCGACAGCAACGGCCGCCACGCTGCTGGCATTGGGCCACTCCTGCCTGTCCGTGGTCACCAAACGCGACATGGCGGCGGCCCTCGCGCGGTTGCCGCTGTCGGTCCTCGGTGAATACGAACGCATCCGCATGCTGAGCGCCCATCACCATTCCGAGTGCCTGCCGCGACCGAACGGCGCCGGCGAGGAGACGTCACCGCCGCCCGCGATGCGAGCGAAGGCCAAGAATGGCTCAGCAGCCGACACGCCGGCGGCCGGACGGGGCCCCGGATGGGCTCATCCGCGCACGACCCACGAGGCGCAGCGTCTGCGCCTCAACCCCCGGCCACCTGGTGTCGCCTCGCCGCAGGCGAAGGCCGAGAGCCTCGAAGTGCAAGCGACGCTCGATCTGCTCGCGCGTTGGGGTCTCACGACGCTCGGCGCGCTCGAACGGTTGCCCATGGCCGACGTCGCCGAGCGGCTGGGCGATCGCGGCACGCGGTGGCAGCGTGTGGCGCGCGGCGAAGACCAGCAGCCCCTGGTGCCCTGGGTGCCCGAAGAGCCCTTCGAAGCGTCCATCGAGCTCGAGTGGCCCATCGAAGGGCTCGATCCGTTGTCGTTTGTTCTCACCCGGCTGCTCGAGCCGCTGGCCGATCGTCTCGAGCGTGCCGATCGCGGTGCCGCCGTCGTGCATCTGCGGCTCCGACTGGTGAACAAAGCCATTCATGCGCGCCACCTCCAGCTCCCGGCGCCGACGCGCGAGCCGAAGACGCTGCGCACCTTGCTGCTGCTCGATCTCGAGTCGCATCCGCCGTCGGCGGCCATCGATCGGGTGGGCGTGCTCGTCGAGCCGACGCCGGGACGCGTGCTGCAGTGGATGCTCTTCGAGCGGGCGCAACCGTCTCCCGAGCAGGTATCGACGTTGCTGGCGCGTCTGACAGCGCTCATGGGGGAAGGGCACGTCGGATCGCCGGCGCTCGTCGATTCGTGGCGACCGGGGGGGTTCGCGTTGAAAGCATTCGAAGTGCAGAGTGCAGAGGGCAGAGTGCAGAGTCAGTGCCGAGTACAGAGTGCAGAATGCCGAGTTGACGCATTCGCATCCACAACTCTGAACTCTGAACTCTGCAGTCTGCACTCCGTGCTTCGCACGTTGCACTCCGCCGTCCGGCGGTACCGTCTGCCGGTCGCAGCCCGTGTCCGCGTGCACGAAGGACGTCCCGTCCGGGTGCAGGTGGATCGGCGCGGTCTCACTTCCGGTGCCATCGTCGAGGCCGCCGGCCCGTGGCGCACGTCGGGGGAGTGGTGGCAGGCCGGGCAGGTAAGGCCGGTGGGGCGGGTAGGGCCGGTGGGGAAGAGCGATCAGCCTTACCAGCCCGACCCATCCTACCAGGCCCACCCGCCCCACCGGCCCTGGGATCGCGACGAATGGGATGTCGCGCTCGGGGACGGGACGATCTATCGGCTGTTCGTCGAACGCGATGTCGGACAGTGGTTCGTCGAAGGTGTGATCGATTGAGAACCAACAAGCCGCATCGCTCGAAGCCTCCACGACGCGCGCAGGCGCTCGGAGTGTCGCGAGCGGTCCTCTGGTCGTGGATACGTGTCGTACATCGAGCTGCATACCTCGTCGGCCTTCAGCTTTCTCCGGGCGGCCTCGCTTCCCGAAATGCTCGTGGAGCGGGCCGCGGCGCTCGGATATCCGGCGCTGGCGCTGCTCGATCGAGACGGAGTCTACGGTGCGCCCCGGTTTTACAAAGCCGCAAAAGCCGTCGGTCTTCGCGCCATCGTCGGAAGTGAGCTGACGATCGCGTCGGCAGCCGATGGTGCACAGCAGGCGAACGGCTCTGCCAAGGGCTCGCCTGCCGCCTGCCGCCTGCCGTCTGCCGACTCGTTCGAAACTGCCGACTGTCCGCCTTTGCGGCCCAACGGGCCGCTTCCGCCTTCGCCGGGGCTTCGGCGGACCGCCGTAGCTTTAGCGGAGGCTGGTGGGCGAGACCTCGCCGAAGCTCGCACGCAAGCGTGGCGAGCGCAGGCGGGCCGACTGCCGACAAGTAATTTCCGCCTGCCGCCTGTCGCCTGCCGCCTGCCGTCTTGGACGTTGCCCGTCCTCGTCGAGTCGCAGGAAGGCTGGCGCAATCTGTGCCGGCTGGTGTCGCGCATGAAGCTGCGCTCGCCGAAAGGCGAGGGGGCGCTCGCGCTCGGCGAGCTCGAGGGCGCCGTGAGCGGGTTGGTGGCCCTGACGGGACGACCGCTGCTCGAAATGAACCGCTACGGCGTCGGCGGGCTCCTCGATCGACTCATCGGCATCTTCGGGCGTGATCACGTGTATGTCGAGCTGCAGCGCCATCTGCGGCGTGATCAGGAGGCCGATAACGACCGGCTCGCCAGTCTCGCCGCCGCGTTTCGCGTGCCCGTGCTGGCAACCGGGGGCGTCGCCTTTGCCGCGCCGGAGGAGCGTCCGCTGTTCGACGTGCTGACGTGCGTGCGCGAGCATACGACGCTCGCGTTGGCCGGCCGCCGATTGGCGGCCAATGCCGAGCGCTATCTGAAGCCGCCGGCACAGATGGCTCGCCTCTTCGCCGATCGTCCCGAAGCGGTGCACGCCACCCAGGAGCTGGCCGATCGGCTCACGTTCACGATGACCGACCTCGGCTATCGCTTTCCGCGCTATCCGGTCCCACCGGGCGAGACGGAGGTGTCGTTTCTCCGCCGCCTCGTCGATATTGGGGCGCGCGAGCGCTATCGCCCTTATCACGATCGCGCGCGCGCGCAGATCGCGCGCGAGCTCGACCTCATCGACAAGCTCGAGCTTGCCGGCTACTTCCTCATCGTCTGGGACATCGTCAACTACTGCCGGCAGCAGGACATCCTGGTGCAGGGACGAGGGTCGGCGGCCAATAGCGCCGTGTGTTACAGCCTCGGCATCACCGCGATCGATCCGGTCAAGATGGAGCTGCTCTTCGAGCGATTTCTCTCCGAAGAGCGCGGCGAGTGGCCCGACATCGATCTCGATTTGCCGAGCGGCGACCGGCGCGAGCGTGTCATCCAGCACGTCTATCGGAAGTACGGTAAGCACGGCGCGGCGATGACCGCCAATGTCATCACCTATCGGGGCCGAAGCGCCGCACGCGAACTGGGTAAGTCGCTCGATCTCGATCCCTCGCAGATCGATCGGCTGGCGAAGGTGATGAACCAGTTCGAGTTCATCGATCCCCAGGACACGCTGGCGCACAACATCCAGGTTGCCGGTCTGGACGGCGGCGACGTGCGCGTGCAGTTGTTCGCCGGCTTGTGGCGGCAGATGCAGGATTTGCCGCGTCACCTGGGCCAGCACTCGGGCGGCATGGTGATCTGTCAGGGTGCGCTCTCCTCGGTGGTGCCCCTCGAGAACGCCAGCATGCCCGACCGCGTGGTCGTGCAGTGGGACAAGGATGATTGCGCCGACATGGGCCTCATCAAGGTCGATCTGCTCGGCCTGGGCATGATGGCGGTGCTGCAGGATGCCATTCGGCTCGTGAATACCCCGCACGCGGAGGATCGGCAGACGGCAGACGGCAGACGGCAGACGAGCCGCCCACAATACAGCCCGACTGCCGACTGCCGGATGCCCACTGCCGACGCGTTCGCTACTGCCGACTGCCGACTGCCGAGTGCCGAGTGTTTCGACCTCGCGCATCTTCCTCAAGACCCCGCCGTCTATGCGATGCTCCAGGCCGCCGACACCATTGGCGTGTTCCAGGTCGAGTCGCGTGCGCAAATGGCGACGCTTCCGCGGCTCAAGCCGGCCTGCTTCTACGATCTCGTCGTCGAAGTCGCCATCATCCGGCCAGGCCCGATCGTCGGGCAGATGGTGCATCCGTATTTGAATCGGCGCGCGGGCGACGAGGCGGTGTCGTATCCGCATCCTTCCCTCGAGCCGGTGTTGAAGCGGACGTTGGGGGTGCCGCTGTTCCAGGAACAACTGCTGCGGATGGCGATGATCGTGGCCGGCTTCTCCGGCGGACAGGCAGAGGAGCTGCGCCGAGCCATGGGTTTCAAACGCTCGGAGAAGCGCATGCGGCAGATCGAAGCGCAGTTGCGCGAAGGCATGGCCAAAAACGGTATCTCCGGCGAGACGGCCGATCGCATCGTGCTGTCGATCACCTCTTTTGCCCTGTACGGCTTTCCCGAATCGCACGCCGCCAGTTTTGCGCTCCTCGCCTATGCCAGCGCCTACTTGAAGATGCATTACCCGGCGGCCTTCTACACGGCGCTCCTCAACAACCAACCGATGGGGTTCTACCATCCCGCCACACTGGTCAAGGACGCCCAGCGCCGAGGCGTACGATTCGCGCCGATCGACGTGCAGGTCTCCGAGTGGGATTGCACGGTCGAGGACGGAACGGTGCGGCTCGGGTTGCGGTATGTGAATGGCCTGCGCGAGGAGGTCGGGCGGGCTATCGCGAGTGCAGAGCTCAGAGTTCAGAGTTCAGAGTTGGAAGCCCCCGCACCTGGAGCACCTCACTCTGCACTCACTCTGCATCCGCCTCCGCTCGCCGAAGGCGAACGTTGGCGAGATGCCGCGCCGAAGCAGCCTAGCCGCGAAGGCGGGCACTCTGAACTGTCGGCGTGCCCCAAGTGTGGCTGCGACGATCCGTCGATGATCGAAGAGGCGCCTGCCGCCTGCCGCCTGCCGCCTGCCGACACACGTCAGTATTTCTGTAACGTCTGCTCTCATGCGTGGGCACGTCCCCCTGTGATCCGCCGGCGCTTCCGAACGCTCGATGATCTGGTGCGGCAGAGGAATATCCGGCGCGACGAGATTCGGGTTCTCGCCGAGATCGGCGCGCTCAACACGCTGGGCGGCGGCAATCGCCGCGCCGCGCTCTGGCAGGTCGAGCGTGTGATTCGGCCGGCTGGTGAATTGTTCGAGACTGATGAGGGATCAGAGTGCGCCGAGAGTGGCAATCCGGAAACCGGAAGCCGTGAGCCGGGAGCCGGACGCGATCGCAGTGAGCCGCGCTCTCCCCTGGCTCCCATGACCGAGAGTGAGCGCCTGGTGGCCGACTACGCCGGCACGCGCTTGACGATTGGTCCGCACCCGATGACATTCCGGCGCCACGATTTGTCGATGCGGGGAGTGATCCGCGCCGTCGATCTGCCGCAGGTCCGCAGGGGCCGGCGCGTGCGTACGGCCGGCATGGTGATTACGCGGCAGCGTCCCGGCACCGCCAAGGGATTCGTGTTTCTCACACTCGAGGACGAAACCGGCATCGCCAACATCATCGTACGTCCCGATCTCTACGATCGTGAGAAGCTGACGATCGTGGGCGCGCCCTTTCTGCTCGTCGACGGGATCCTGCAGAATCAGGATGGGGTTACCTCGATTCGTGCCGAGCACGTGCAACGCCTCCACGGCCTCGACTAGGATGCGGCGATCGACTCACACGATTTTCATTGAGATTCGCGGGACAACACGAAGATCACGACGGCCACGAAGACACGAATGGGAAGAACACCATCTTGATCAGGACGATGGCCCAAAGCAAAGCCAGCGAGCAGATGAGCAGTGGCGTGGCATCAACGGGTCGGTGGCCAGTCGCAAACCAGCCCGGTTGCAGAAGGCCAATCGGCACGTGCACGCTAAGAAGCAACGCCACCAGCAACCCAACCGCGTCCGGCACCGGGCTGAATGCCCAGGCCGTGATGAGACCGAGCTCGGCGATGACGTAAGCAACGTGCAACCAGCCGGCCAATGACAAGTCTCGAAACCATCGTCCGTGTCGGCGTATGGGCCACATATGATCGCGCACCGCTGTTGCATGGTTTCCATGCCACCCAGCGTGCAGCCACAGGGAAATCGCAGCAGCAAGCACGAATGGCACGGCCAGATGGGCTCCGATCGCTACGTGCGGCACAATGAGGGCGTTCAAAACCGGCAGGAGCAGCAGGTCCCCCCACATC
>JAIVJN010000033.1:12734-15120 GCA_020200025.1 Acidobacteriota bacterium
GAGTCGGTCGTGCTCGTCGTTGGCGGGCGCGCGTGGCGTGACTCGTCGGCGATCCTCGAGATCCTGCGACGGCTTGGCGGCATCTGGTCGCTTGCGTACGTGGGTGTGATCATCCCTCGCGCGCTGCGCGACACGCTCTACCAATTCGTCGCGCGCCGCCGTTATCGTTGGTTCGGACGGCGGCAGGCGTGCCGGATACCGACACCTCAGGAGCGCAAGCGGTTTCTTTAGCGCGGAGCATGCCCGCCGGCCGGGCCCAACAAAGTGCAGAGTGCAAAGTGTCGCTGACAGTGTCGCTGACAGTGTCGCTGACAGGGCAACCGGGTTGCTCTCGTGGATCCATGAGAGCCACCCGGTTGCTTCGTCTCTGCCTGCCGACAAGATGTGCCGAAGCTACTGCGTCGTCGTCCTGATGCCGCCCGTGCGCCCGACCACCCCGGCATCGACCGTCTCGCCCTGCCTCGAGATCGTCTCGAAGTACAGATCGTCGTCGTTCACCTCGACCACCATGAACGCGTTGTCGGTATCGAAGCCCGCCGCGGTATCCGACGATCGCCGAATATTGCCTTTGCGTAGTTGACCGCCCGATCCGGCGATGAAGTGTTGAATGCCGCGCTGTGAGGTCAAGCGCTCGTAGAAATGCTCGTGACCGGCGAAGACCACCTGTGTGCCGTAGCTGCCAAGGAGCGGTTCGAGCGCGCCGCGCAGCACTATCTGCGGACCGTGCCTCCTGCCCGACGAGTAGAGCGGGTGATGAAAGTACGCGATCTTCCACGGTGATGTCGATCGCTCCAACCCCAACTCGAGCCAGTTGAGTTGCTCGCGAGTCATCAATGTCGAGTCGAGGGCGAAGAACTGTACCGGTCCGCGAGTGAAGGTGTAATAGCGCTCGCCACCCATGTTGAACAGCTTGTAGAAGCGTTGTCCGAGCTCGTCATGATTGCCGAGCGACGCATGGAAGGTCACGCCGCGGTCGAGAAGCGGCTTATAAGGCAGGTAGAACTTACGCTCCATGTCCTCGACCCCCTGGCCGCCGTAGATGTTGTCGCCCACGGTGATGACGAACGTGAAGGGGAAGCGTGACTGCACCTCCGACATCGTGCGTGCGGTCTCACGCTGGCGCGTGCCGCCCGTACCCATATCGCCAAGGACCGCGAAGCGCGTCGTCCCCTCCTGCATCGGCAACGTTCGCGGCGGCGGCAGCGAAACCTGACTGTCCGATGCTGCGGGGGGGCGCGACTGCGCCGGGAGAGCCGTAACAAGCGAAAGAAGGACGACGAAAAACGAAGCGGCACGCCGCCCGAACATCATGATCGCCAGAATATCGTGTCGGGCGGAAAGCGCGAAAGGGTTTGCGGCGGTTTACTGGCGTGCGGCGACGAGTTGCCGGAGGTCGGCGTCGGTGGTGGCTTGCTGTGGCCGCCGCCAGTAGTCCATGGTGGACACACGATGAACGCAGCCGATGGTGCAGTACGGGGCGCACGACTTGGGCGTGTCGAACGCGGCGCGGATGTGATCGGTCGTGTAATCCTCGAGTGGAATACCGGGCCAGCCGCGTTGCTGCGAGCAATAGTTGACGAGCCCGTTCTCGCAGATGTAGAGATAGCGCCCGCCGGCACGGCAGCGCCACTCGTTCGGCCGGCCGTCCGCAAGGTTCGACTGGAACCCTCTCACGCCCGAGTACAGGTTTTTGAAGATGAACTTCACCGAGTCGATGTCGGCGGAGACTTCGTCGTAGACCTTGCGCTCATCGGGTTTGAGCGCCTTCAGTTGACCGCCGCCGTCGTGAATGATGCCGATCGACGCCGAGAAGCCGAGCTCGCGGGCGCGACGGTAGATGGTGCGAGCATCTTCCGGGTTTTTCGTTCCGCCACCGACCACAGAGTTGATGTTCACGTCGAAGGTGGCGTAGCTGGCCAGCCACAGGAGCTTCTTGTCGAGCAGCCGCAGACTTTTCTTCGACACCTCGTCGGGCTCTAGGTTGTCGATGCTGATCTGCATGTAATCCAGCCCGGCGGCATTGAGCGCTTCGATCTTCTTGGGGGACAGAAGGTAGCCGTTGGTGATGAGCCCGGCCATCATCCGATGCGAGCGAATGCGCTGAATGAGGCTGTCGAGGTCCGGGTGCAACATCGGCTCGCCGCCACTGAAGGCCACGACGGAAGAGCCGAGCGCTGCCAGCTTGTCGACGCGCTGCTCCATGAGCTCGGTGTCAACAGGGGGCGAGACCTTGTCGTACTCGTTGCAGTAGCCGCAGTCGATGTTGCAGCGCCGAATGGGGATGATCTGCACGAGGAGCGGGTGCTCGGTGTCGAGCAACCCTTTGGCGAACTTCATGGCGGCCCGCGTCGTCCGCCCGAGGGACTTCATAGATCCTACGAAGTAT
>JAIVJN010000450.1 GCA_020200025.1 Acidobacteriota bacterium
AGCGACGATGGCGCGGCGCTCGGTGGCCATCTGGCGCAGGCGCGGCATGAGGGCGGCATATCGCTCGGGCGAGGCGCGAAATCGTCGCGACAGGTCGCCGACCGGCTGGCGACTCGAGTTGCGATCGAAGACGTACCATGTGCCGGGCCGCTCGTCCGCGATCTCGGACCAGACCCAGAACTCGTCGACGAAAGGACTTGCGGCCAACCCCTCCTCGAACACGGGATCGATCCACGCGAGATCGAGCGGCTCGGTGCGCAACTGGAACGTCCGGAGCAGCGTGCTGATGTGAGGCTTCTTCAGCGTCTCGTCGATCGCCTTGGCCACGGCATCGGCCGTGTCGGTGCTCAGTTGTCGCAGCACGACCGCCGACGTCTTCTCGAGATCGTCAAGCGAGCGAAGCTCGAAATAGAAGAGCACCGCGACCGGGATGGCGACGACGACGGCAAGGCCGGCGGCGAAGCGCACGCCGCGGTCGTAGAGGAGATGGGTCATCGCGCTCGGTTTCGTGCCCTGCCGAGTAGATGTGGCCATGGGTACCTTCAGTCGGCGCTTTCCCGCGTCAACCAATCGTTCACGTCTTTCCATCCCGCGAGGTCGGGCTTGTGCGTGAGAAGCGCCCACGCCACCGCGCTCGCGTCACTCAGGATCTGCTGGCGATATGCCTTGGGCAGGCCCACGCAGGCCTGCTGCAGCTCGCGAATCGCACCGTCGGCATCGCCCGTCGCCAGACGGCAAAGAGCCAGCCGACTGGCCTGGACCGGATTGCGCTCGGGGTCGCGACGCTGGCCTTCGGCGTACGCGGTAAGCGCCGCCTGATACCGACCCTGCAAGAACAGTGTATGGCCCAGATTGTAGTGTCCGAACGCGAGATCGGGCACGCGCTCGATGACACGGCGCAGTGCGGCTTCCGACTCGCTGAGCCGGCCGAGCTCGCGGCTGACCACGCCGATGTTGTTGAGCGCCTGATGACTGTCGGGCTCGGCAGTCAGGGCGTGTTGAAATGCCGCAAGCGCCTCCTCCGGTCGATCGAGCTCGCCCAGCGTGGCTCCGAGATTCGCCCAAGCCGACGCAAACGTCGGCAGCTGCTCGGCGGACTCGCGGAAGGCCGCGCTGGCGCGCTCCATGTCGTCACGACGGAGCCAAAGTTTCCCGTGCTCGAAATGCGCCGCCGCCCACTCGGGTGCCTGCGTCAGCGCCGCGTCCAGGTCTCGCGCTGCCGCATCCAAATCGTTGACCTCCATGGACACGCTGGCCGCCGCCAGCAGGCGGGGCGCCGTACGACCCCCTTCGAGCGCGCGCACACATAGCTCGAGACGCTCGGCGGGATCGGCAGAGCGGAACGCTTGCACGAGCAGTGCCTCGCTTGCCGTCCTCAGCACATGATCTGCCGTCTTGCTGCCGTCTGGCGACTCGTAGACCAACGCCGACGCGAACGGCCCGCGCCGCGCCAACACCTCGGGCCCGTGCGCCCGAAGCGTGTCGGAGTCGGCAGACGCCAAGAGAAGGGCATCAGCGCGACCGGCCAACGCCGCATTCCACGTGTCGAAGAGATATGCCGGCTGAGTCGTGACGAGGCGGGTGCTGCTCGTTTGTCGGTTGACGAACGCCTCATGAACGTCTTCGGCCCAGATCAGAACGGGACGGTCCGGAAGGGCGGGCACCAGCGGATGTCGGAAGGGCCACTCGGCGGCGGCCGGCGCGTCGACGACCACGGCATCCCGTCGCGATTGTGCCCACGCGCGCGCGACGGATTGTGCCGTCGACCGCCGGCTTGCGGCGATCGAGCCGATGATGAGCGCCACGCGGGCCGGCCCCGGATCGCTCACTTCCACGTCGGTGACGTGGGCATCGGCGGCGAAAAGATCGATGGGAGTCACAACGGCACGCTCGTCTCGCGATGTCTTCTCGCGGTAATTCTGGGAAAAGTATACGGCTCCGTGTGACAGCCGCGATCCGCCTAACTAGCCAAGGGCTTTGCCTTGATATCCCGTCAGTTTGCCCTTGGCTGGTTCTCGTTGCCTTTCGATGCGCTCTGCGCGTCTAAAGACCGTTATGCGGATTCACAGCGGGTATAAAACTCTCGTTACGGGCCGCATCACGCTCTAAGCGCTACCCGTCCTACCCGCCGACCGCCCGACCCCCCCCAGCCTGACCTGCCCTACCACCCCACAGCGATCATCCCCAAGGGCAGACAAGCGGAGATCTTCGAAGACAACCAAAGACTTCGATGGATGAGTTCGATGCGTATAATGCCTCAGAGTCCCGAGCGTCATCTGCCTGCGCCGGCGCGGGCGCTCTTTTCAGCCGACGGACCCATGACGGACCAACAGCCCACGAACGAACTGGGCCGGCGCAGCTTCTTGGTACGTGTCATTTCGACCGTTCACGCCGCGATGGGAGCGACGCTCGCCTTCATCCTGGGCGGCGCCGTGCTCGCCCCCAGCTTTCAGCGCCGCGATCAATCATGGCTTCGCGCCGGCTCGCTCGGCACCTTCCGGGACAACGAGCCGGTGCCGGTCACGTTGCGGGTGGCCAGGAGCGATGGCTACGCGCAGGTCGTCGACCGCACGGTCATCTATGTCGTGAAAACGGGGGCGCGCGACGTGCGGGCGTTCCATTCCACCTGTACACATCTGGGCTGCCGTACGAGCTATGAC
>JAIVJN010000451.1 GCA_020200025.1 Acidobacteriota bacterium
GATGACCACTGCGCATACGGTGGGCGAGACGCCGGTGGCGGCGCGATCCACCGCGGCCCAGGAACCGACGGTATGCCAGCGCGAACATCATGTACTGGTCGTCGTTGACCCGCCGCGCACCGTGTATCCGAATCGACGCGAGCGCTTCACGTACGACGACCGGCTCATGCCCGGCGGCGAGGCGCAGCACGAGGTCGTAGTCTTCGGGCAGCGCCGGATCCGGGTCGAAGCCCCCCAACTCGCCAAAGAGTCGCGCCGACACGACGAGTGTCGAGATGGAGGCGCCGACTTGGGTCGTCAGAAGCGTCCCGAGCACGTCACCACATCCAACGGACGCCACATGGCTGCGGCGATCGAGAAGGCCACCCTGTTCATCGACGGTGTCGACGTCCGAGAACGTCCACTCGCGGCCCTCGCGTTCGAGCGCCGCGAGCTGCGTGGCAAGCTTGTGTGGCTTCCACACATCGTCCGAATCCAGAAAGGCCAACCAGGCGCCTCGTGCCCGCTGCGCGCCCTCGTTCCGCGCGCTTGCAATGCCGCGGATGTCCGTGCGCGAGATCAGGTGGACGCGAGAATCGCCGATGCCAGACACATACGGCGCCGTACCATCGGTTGACCGATCGTCGACGATCAACAGCTCCCAGTTCGCGAACGATTGCGCCTGGATAGACTCGACGGCAAGCGCCAGCAGGGTGCGTCGATTGAGCGTGGGGACGATGATCGACACGACCGGTGTCGGCGTCACGGCGCGGATTGTACGTTACGTTGCTGCGGCACCGGCCTCTGGCTTTTTCATCACGGTCCTCCCGCAGACGACCTGTTCCTCCCTCTTCTTCTCCCAGACGCTGAGCCAGCCCGGCAGAAGCTGCCAACTCAATCACGTCAGCCCGTCGTCCTGCTCGGTCGTGCCGAAACTCCCATCACGGAATCCTCCATGAACGATCACAGCAGAAGACAGCGTAGCGTTGACAAATCGAGAGCTGCAGGTCAGCCTGACGGAGCGCCATCACACCACGCTGATGGAGCGGTCTGATCGGAGGGGCTCGGATTGCCGTCTGCATCCTCGTCGGTCGTTCGGTTCTGGGGCGCCGCTGCAAGTGTGAAGCTCCGCTGTTGGGCTTCATGATGCTTGCCACCTTTTTCGATGAGAGAACCCTCCATGTCTCTGCCGCCGCCCGAGACTGCGCCGTTCGCATCGGTCCGCGCCGGCGTAGCTCTTGGTCTGGCCTTCATCGCTGGTGCCCTGGCACTCACGTGGCCGCTGGCGGCGAGGCTTGGCAACGCGCTGCCTGGCAATCTCGGCGATCCGCTCTTGAACGCCACGATCCTCGGGTGGAACGTGCAGTGGCTCACTGGCCGACGCGACGGTTCTTTCTGGGATGCGCCAATCTTCCATCCGCACGAAAATGCGCTGGCCTACTCCGAGCACCTCATCGGAGAGACGCTCTTTGTCTGGCCCATCTTTGCGCTGACCAGCAACGCGCTGCTCACCTACAACACCTCCCTGCTCCTGTCCTTTGTGATCTGCGGCCTGGGGAGCTACATCTGGATTCACGCGCTGACCGGCCGTCGAGACCTGGCCATCGTGTTCTCACTGGCACTGACGTTCTCGCCGTTTCGGATGAGTGCACAATTGCCGCGGCTGCAGATGCTGACGATCGGCTGGCTGCCGCTCGCCCTGTGGGCGGTTCACCGGTATGGCGAGACGGGGCGAGCCCGCTATGTATGGTGGATCATCGCCAGCCNNNNTCCTGGCGGCGCTACCGCTCACGCTCCTCATGGCGTACGCGGTCAGCAACGCACGAGGGCGGCGGCGGCACGTCGCGGTTGGCTGCGCCATCGCTCTCGCCGCGACGACGGCTCTTCTGACGCCGGTTGTTCAGCCCTATCGCACGCTGGATCGTGAGATGGGTCTCGTTCACGAAGACGACCACGCGGTGGAGTACAGCGCGCACCTCACATCCTATGCGTCTGTGCACGCAAGTAGCGTGTCGCTGCCCTGGGTGCGCATAGAGACGACAGGCGACCAAGCGCTCTACCCCGGAATGGTGCTGCTGTTGCCGCTCGTGGCGATCGCGACGTTTGGCCCGCGCCGCAGCTTCACCGGTCGCGGTCACGTTGCGATGCTCTATGCCGTGGTGGGAGCGGCAGCGCTGTGGCTCTCGTTCGGCCCTGAGATTCGGGCCGCCGATGGAGTGCTCGTGACCTCGAGCCCGTACGGATGGCTTCGTGAGCACGTGCCGGGCCTCTCCGCGGTGCGCGCCCCCGGGCGCTTCGCGGCCATCGTCTCGCTGGCCCTTGCGGCGCTCGGTGCTCTGGCCGCGGCCGGCCTGACCGCAAGGATGACGGCGAATGCTCGTGCGGCACTGCTGGCGGCCGCCATCGGCGTGATCGGGCTGGAGGCCTGGCCGGCAGCGCTCGCCGTGGAGCCGCTCTCACCCGAAGGTCGCCCGGTCGACCGGGAGCTCTATGCCTGGCTGGCGCGCCAGCCTGCGGCGGGGCTGCTGGAACTTCCGGCGTCGCCCACCACCGCACAAATACCGGGTGTCGAGCTCTTCCATCAGTTCGCGACGCTGCAGCACCCGCACCGGCTCGTGAATGGTTATTCAGGCTTCAACCCACCGCTCGCCAACCTGTTCGAAGATCACGCCTCCCCCTTCATCGACCTGGCGCGGCTGCCAGAGGGGCTCGCACTGCTGCACTCGATGGCGGTGCGATTCGTGGTGATTCATCCGCATGACTACGCCACGCCGGGGCTGGCCACAAGACTTGTCACACAGCTCCGGACCTTGCCAGGTGTGCGCGCGGAGCACCAGGTCGGGGCCCACCATATCTTCGAGCTCGAGCCCGCGCCGAGGCGCTCTTCATCGCTTCCTCGAGCGCAGTGATGGTCGAACGTCTGTGCGAAACGTCGGTGAGGCTCGCGTGTCGGATCTCGCCGCGATCAGAATGGTCTGCCGTGCGGTCGGTTCGAGGGCGTGCAGCGTTCTGAGCTCAGGGGCGAAGAATCCCTGGTTCCCCATCATCAACCGACCTCATCCACCAGCCCTGCCCGCCCAGCGGACTTTTCACCGACCAGTGAGCTCCGCGCTCAGCCGCCCGCCATCGCCCCCACGACCAGGAAAGGCTCGGCCCCCGTCACGACGTCGTCGGGCAGCGGCGCATCCGGGCGTTCGTGGGACAGATCCTGTTCGCAAGCGAAGAACCTGACGAAGGGTCGGCGCTGTTCGGTGACGTGGTCGCGGATCGTCCCCTGCAGCATCGGATAGCGGGCCTCGACTGCAGCGAGGATGGATCGCTGGGTGACCTCACCCTCGAGGTCGATCGTCACTTCACCTTCGACCCGGGCCAACGCCCGCAGATGGGGAGGGAGTACGACTCGAATCACGGTCCGCCTCCACTCGAGCTCGCCAAAGCCCGAGACGATCCTGTTACGCGAGTCACGCCGGCAGCGTCTGGACTTCGACGGACAGCACCGGGGGCAGATCTCGCACGATGGGAGCCCAACTGTCGCCGGCGTCAGCCGACGCATACACTTGTCCGCCGGTTGTGCCGAAATAGATGCCACACGAATCGAGCCCGTCGACCGCCATTGCATCGCGCAACACGTTGACATAGCAGTCGCGCTGCGGCAGGCCGTTCGTGAGCGCGTCCCACGTGTGTCCACCCGTGCGGCTGCGGTACACGCGCAGCTTTCCGTCGGGCGGATAGTGCTCTGAGTCGCTCTTGATCGGGACGACGTAGACGGTGTCGGGCTCGTGTGCGTGAACGTCCATTGCGAAGCCGAAGTCGGTGGGCAGGTTCCCGCTGACTTCATGCCACGACTCACCAGCATCGTCGCTGCGCATGACGTCCCAGTGCTTCTGCATGAACAGCACATGAGGACGCGAGTGGTGTAGCGCGATGCGGTGAACGCAGTGGCCGACCTCGGCATCCGGGTCGGGGATGCCCTCGGACTTCAGTCCGCGGTTAATCGGCCGCCACGTCTTGCCCGTGTCCTCGGTCTTGAACGCACCCGCGGCCGAGATCGCAATGAACATCCGCTCGGGATCGGTCGGATGCAAAAGGATCGTATGAAGGCACAGCCCACCTGCCCCCGGCTGCCACGACGCTCCCGAGCCGTGGCCGCGCAGGCCAGAGAGCTCTTGCCACGTCTGCCCGCCGTCGATCGACCGGAACAAGGCGGCGTCTTCGACGCCAGCGTATACCGTGTCGGGATCGGTCAGGGACGGCTCGAGATGCCAGACCCGCTTGAACTCCCAAGGGTGCGGCGTCCCGTCGTACCACTGGTGAGTGCCGGGCACGCCGTCGTAGACGAACTTGTTGCCGGCCGGCTCCCAGGTCTGGCCGCCATCGTTGGAGCGCTGAATGAGCTGCCCGAACCATCCGCTGCTCTGCGACGC
>JAIVJN010000223.1 GCA_020200025.1 Acidobacteriota bacterium
CACCACACCGTTGATGCTGAAGCTGCTCCACGGGTTGACCGACGCGCTGCCGGCCAGGACATGCCGGCGATCGGAGACGAATCGGCCGTAGTCCGCTCGCGGATCATTGTCGAGCCAGACGCGTCGTGCATCTGGATTGCCAATCCCTACGTAATGGCTCTCTTGAAGCGTGTAAGCCATGCGACCGCTCCACCGTTTGGCCATGCGCCGGTTGAACGAGAACTGCAGCGACTTGTAGTCACCGTTGAACACCGGGCTGGTGACGGTCTGCAGCACACGCGCGAACGGCGTTGAACGAGCGGCGGCGGGGATGAGCGTACCGCCCGGATCGAAGACGGCGACGCCGGGGCGCACACCGTTTACCGGTTCGTTGAGGTCGATGACGCCCATCTGATCGCGCGAGGCGTTGGCGACGTAATCGACCGCCACTGCCGCGTTGGCGAATACTTGATGATTGACGCCGACGCTCCACGCCCACTGAAACGGCAATTGCCGATCGGCGCTGTCGATGCGAGGATTCTGGTTGAACGAGCTGCCGGCGATGACCGCGTCGCGCAGTCGATTGAGCTCGGCTTGGCCGGCCGGACTGAGGACGGCAACCCCGCGATTGCCGGCCGAGTCGGTGATCATGTCGGGGCGCAGGATGCACCCGCACGTATCGTTGGCCGCGTTGATCGAGATAACCGGGAACAGCGTCAGCACGCCGTTCTGCTGGTGGGTGAGGTCGAGCACCACCGGCGGATACGCGAAGAACCGTCCGAAGCCGCCGCGCACCACGGTCGTGCCCTCGCCCGTGACGTCCCAGGCGAACCCCACGCGAGGCGCGAAGTCGTCGCTGCTGGCAGGCGTTTGACGCTGGTGGTCGTATCGCAGCCCGAGATTCAGCGTCAGGTTGTTGCTCACCGTCCACTTGTCTTCGGCGAAGAAGTAATGACGCCGATCCTTGGAAGTGACGCCGTAGCCGACATCGTCCGGAATTCCAACCGTCACGTCGAATTGGAAGGGGTAGGTGGCGGCGTTGTTGGGATCGTACGGTAGGTCGGTCCTGAAGTTGTAGATGCCCGAGCTGACCGTCTTGCGGGGGGCGAGGTTGTTGAAACTGATGCCGCCGCCCGCCTTGAAGGTGTGCTCGCCACCGAACAGGCTCGGCACGAAGTAGCTGAACGATTCGTCGAACACGTAGGTGCGAATACGTGTATTGACGCCCTCACCTCCCCGTCCCGTAACGTAGCCGGGATGCACGTTCGACTGGCCGATCGAAAACGGGTCGCGACCGGCGAACCCGATGAAATTGACATCGGCATCGAAGAAGCCTTGCGGGGTCGTCGCCAACTCCTCGCCGATCCGCCCCACACGCACCACGTTGGACGCGCGGTCATTGAGGATCGTCGTATACGTGCCGCTAACCAGATGGTCCCAATCGCTCTCCCAGACCTGCGCGTCGGGCGTCTGGTTGTTGGTGTTGAAGCCTTCGCCCTTCGTGGGGGCGGTCTCCAGCACCCAGCGCACGCTGACGAAGTTGTTGGTATTGAGCTGTTCGACGGTGAAGTAGAAGTGGGCGCGGTCGCGCACGATCGGCCCCCCGAGCGCCGCGCCCGTCTGAAGCGTACGCTCCTGAGGCTTCTCCGCGGTGTCTGGCAGAAAGTGCCCGCGCGAATTGAAGCGATCGTCGCGGAAGTACGTATAGGCTCGACCGCTGAAGTTATTCGTGCCGCCACGGGTGACCATGTTGATGATCGCACCTGCGCCGCCACCGTACTCCGTGCTGTACTGATTGGACAGCACTTGGTACTCCTCGATGTTGTCGAGCACCACGCGGACCTGCGTACCCTGACTGCCGCCGAGCCGGTCGTCGTTGTTGTACATGCCGTCGATCAGGTACACGTTCGACTGCGAGGGGGTGCCGTTGGCCACGACCTGCCCGCCCTCGAACGTCGAGGCGGCCGGGTTCGGCGTCATGCCCGGAATGAGCTGCGTGAGAGCCGTGAAGTTGCGGAAGTTCGAGGGGACGTCCTCGATCTCCCGGCTCGTGAGGCTGCCGCCAATCTGATTGCTGGTCGTCTCGATGAGCGGCGCCTGCCCGGTCACCACGACCTCCTCCTTCAACCCGGCCACTTGCAGTTTGAGTTCGAGGTTGACCGTCGTGCCCGCGCCAAGCTTGACGTCGGTCTGTTTCATTCCCGCGAAACTGGGCATCTCGACCGTGACCGTGTAGACGCCGGGGTCGAGGTTCGGCACCGAGTAGGCGCCGTTCTCCGCGGTCACCACCGTCCGGCTGAATCCGGTGTTCTGTTCGGTGACCGTGATGGTGGCGCCCGGAAGCGACAGGCCGTCTGGGTCCATGACGCGGCCGGTGACCGAGCCACGCTGCTGCGCGAACGCGGATGTGACCAGCGCTAGCACGCAGGACGCGACGATGATTGGCAGACGTAAGCACGCAGGCATCGAACGCCTCCTCGCAGATGGGGGAAAACGGCAGGACAAATCTCGCTCGCGCGAACCATAGCCGGGTGCGCGCCCGCTGTCATCAGCATTGATGTCTGCGCTTTGTCTACACGCCTCACGTGCATTCACCGCGCAGAACGACCGCCCGGCCCGCGCAATGGCGGCCGCAGCCGCGGTCGGCGGCGGCACGCCCGGTCGAGACAATCGCTAGACACGCTGTCGACAATGTTTTACGAGGCGGCCGGAGGGCCGGACTGCTATACCTGACCAACAGGTGCGACGGGTGCCTTGGGTGCGGTGACCAGGTGCGATAGGTCCGTTGGGTGCGCAGGTACTCGGGTGGGGTAACGGTCACCGGGCCGCGGCGTATCGCGCGGCAAGCGACGGCGGGAGGACTGCCGACAGAAGTTGATGGAAACTGTCCATCTTTCGCGAAGGTCGACAGCTTGGCTTACCAGAGCGGTGCCCGTTTGCCGTTTGTCGACAAGAATTGCAAGAGGAGGCGACATGCTGAATTCTCGGCGCGGCTGCATCGTGTTGACGGCAGCCTTGTGGATCGGCGCCGCAGGCTTGGCGGTGACGGCGCAAGGGACGCCCTACAAGCTGGGCACATTTGCCCAGGGCGACCGAACGTTCGTCGGCGTGGTGCTGAACGATACCGTGGTGATCGATCTGGCGCAGGCCAATCAGGCCTTCGAGAAGGAGAACCCATCCGGCACCAAGGTGACGATTCCCGGCGAGATGAAGGCCCTGCTGGCCGCCTACGAGACGGGCGGCGTGCGGGCGCGCGTGGCGGCGATGGCGAGCGCGGCGGCGGCGAAACGGCCCGCGTTTGCCCTGGAGATCAAGGCGGTGAAGACGCTGCCTCCCGTCATGCCGCAGAATATTCTGAATGCAGCCGTGAATTACACCGAGCACGCGAAAGAGATGGCGGGGCGCGGCGGCGAGCCTCAGCCGGCCGCAAAGGTCCCAGAGTCGATTCCCGGGATCTGGATGCGAAAACCGGGAGACACGCGCCACAACCCGTATGTGTTCCCGAAGCTCGTGGGCACCGTAATCGGCAACGGCGAGAACATTCAACTCCCGCCAGAGCGGCCGCAAGTGGACTGGGAGTGCGAGCTGGCCGCGGTCATCGGCCGCCCCGCCGACCACGTGCCGGTCGAGCGGGCGGGCGACTACATCTTCGGCTATACGCTGCAGAACGACGTCTCGGACCGCGGCGCGCGCGGCGACGGCCGTCACGGCTCGGACTGGTTCCTCGGCAAGAGTCATGCGACCTTTGGCCCGCTGGGGCCCTACATCGTGCCGAAGGAGTTCGTCCCCGATCCGCAGAAGATGCCGATCACCTTCACCTTGAGTGGCAAGGTGATGCAGGACTCGAACACCGATCGGATGACGCACACCGTCTACGAGATGGTCAGCTTCGTCTCGAACATCCTCAAGCTGCAGCCTGGTGACATCGTGTCGACCGGCAGTCCTGCCGGCGTCGGAACCGCGCGGGCGACACCGATCTACATGAAGGCCGGCGACACCTCGGTCTGCACGATTGGCAACATCGGCACGCTCACCAACCCGGTTGTGGGCGCGGCGACGCCCACGGCCGCCAGACAGTAGAGGCTGCGCGCGGACGCTCGCAACTCGTCGATGAAGGCTCGGACACGACGCGCGTTCGTGCCAACATCGCCGCGCCCGACGCGCGAGACCGAGCGCATGTTCACCCGGCTCCCCGCCCCGTTGGCTGTCACCTCGACGACCACATCGTCGCGGAAGCCGAACCAAAATGTCGTGTCCGTCGCTTCGAGGCGTCCCTCGGCGGCGACGGCGCTGACAACCTCCCAGCCGCGCGCGCGTGCGAGAGCGACCGCGCGGTCGAAGGCCTCGCGCGGTGGCCACGGCACATCGAGCGGCGCGATGTCCGGGTACGCTTGCCGCTGCGCTGTCGCGACGGCCTCAGTGTAATCGAGCGAGTTAGGCGCCTTGGTGGCCTCACGGATGCGCGCAAGCGCGTGAAACTGCGGCGGGTCGCTCGGATCCGTCGTGATGTCGTGGATCGGCGGCGACCGCCGCGCCACCTGCTGCCAACGCCACGGGATCGCCACAACCAACCCGCCGACCAGCACCGCCGCCCCTGCCGAGAGAACGCTGGCCGTGCGGCGGCGTGACGCGTTGAGGAGCAGCCCGCCGACGCCGAGGACAACCGCGGCAATGCCGGCGTAGGCACCGTATCGGAGCAAGCGCTGCAGGCCGATCTGCAGACCCCACCATCCCAGTCGATATCCGGGACCGGACAGGGCGAGAACGAGCGCGGCGGCGAGCGCAAGAGCGAGCGCGAGCATCGACACCCACGCAAAGCGCGATCGAGATGCGAGAGGCATGGCGGCCGTGATCCCAGCCATTTGTATTTGTATCACCAGCACTCAATTTCTCAGAATGAACTCTGACTTCTGAGCGCCTGTGAATCTCCCGGCGCGCGGCTTTCCGGCCGAGCCGAATTCTCACCCGCCTGCCGACTGCCGACGTGACGCCCAACATTCCACTGGACACGCGCCGCCTCAGGCTCGACACTGATCGGTAGGGATGATACGGGCTCCTTCGTCGCTGCGGCGTCTCGTTGTCGCGTGGGGCGCGATGGTCTTGCTGCCGCTCGCGGGGGTGGCGGCCGCGAAACCGGAGCCAGCCGTCGGCGGCTACTGGTATCAACCGCCGTCATCGGTGCCGCTCGGCCAAGTCGTGGAGCTGACTC
>JAIVJN010000452.1 GCA_020200025.1 Acidobacteriota bacterium
ACTCGAACGCGCTGATGCTCGGTGGCTCGGCGCTTCTCGTCCTTGGGATGCTCATAGTGTCGACGGTCGCGATTGGCGGCGTCGTCGAGACCGCACGTGATGGGCATGGTCGGTTCGCGTGGGGCGCAGGACGCTCGAGTGGGTGCCCTGGTTCGTGCTTTCGCTCGTCCCGGCCCTCGTGGTCGTCTGGCTCACTCGTCGGGCCAACGGCTGGCTCGAATCGCACATCGGCGAGATCGGCGCATGGTTCATCGCCTATCTTGGATGGGCCGATGTGTCCTGGCTGGTGAGCGCCGCCACCTGGGCACTCGCCTGGCTACGGTGGATAGTAGCCCCGTGGCTCGCCTTGACGCTCTTCGCGACTGCGCTCGAGCCCAATCGTCAGGCCAGCCTCGTCAAGAGCTGGCTGCGGCAGGCATGCACGCTGCGGCTTCTCGCCCTGGCGACGGTCTGGTTCGTGATCTTCATCGCGCTGCCCTGGCGCCTGGCACTGTGGAGACCCGGCGGGCTGCCTCCCACTTGGATCGAAGCGCCGATCGCGGGTCTGCGCTTGTTGATCGCTGCCCTTCTGATGACGATTGGCGCGCTCCTGATCATCAGAACGGCCGTGCGACGGCGCGGCAACCGGGTTGCTCTCGCGAATCCTTGAGAGCAACGCGGTTGCTTTTGTCGACCCGCCTGCCGCCGGCCGCCGGCCGCCGGCCGCCGGCCGAGAAGGATGATGCATCACTTGACCTCCCGCCAACTCTTTCCTTGGGCGAGCGCATTCCTGAAACAGGCGTCGGCGCGTGCATACGCGTCTCGTTGCGAGCCGGCTGACAACGGTCGCGACAGCTCGGCATCGGTCGGGCACGAGACTCGGCGTGCGGCGACGGCGGGCGCGTCGGGGGCGGCGAAGTAGAACGCAGCCCCCTCGCGAACCCACAGAGGCCGCGACTCGAGTGGCGGATCGATGAGGACGTGCGCCATCTCGTGCCGAATGGTGCGTTCCAGTTGACCTCGCTGTCGCAGCACACGGATGGGCAGGAGATCGATGGACCTGCCGAGCGTCGCGCCCGAGACCCACCACGGCTGCCCCGTCGCGCGTCCAAAGCTTTCCGCTGAGGGATGCACGGTGATGCGCACCGAGGCCGGGGGCGTCACGCCCGCGCGTTTGGCGATCTCGTCACGCGCCGCCCGCACGAGGTTGACGACATGGACGCGTTCACTGGCGTCGGCTGCGGGCAATGCCAGCAGCACGTCGCTCGAGGACGCCGGAGCGACGCGCTCCTCCTTGGCCGCCTCCGCCCTCGACAGCGCGACCGCGGTCGTATCGGCGCGGCCGATCTGCAGCCCGGGATAGTAGAAGCGCAAGATGTCTTCGGCGGTCGCCCCCGCGGCCGCGCGGTGTCCCGCGCCGACGACGCACAGGCCCACGCCGTGACCGAAACCGCGACCTGCAAACCGATAGCCTCGGCCGGTGCGGCGAAGGTCGAACGCCGTGCTCTTCACGTGCTGCCAGCCCGCCACTCGTCCGATGGCCATGCGGAGCTCGTGACCCGGGATCTCGTTGGGCGAGAACCCGTCGGCGCGCAATCTCGCCACGCGTCCCGACGGGCTGCGCGCCACGACACGCAAGTCGCGGAGCCGACTGCCACGGAGCCCCGCGCTGCGGAGAGCCTGCTCGAGGTCGCGCACGTTGAGCTCGCTTGCCCATGCCGGCTCCTCGGTGCAGGCGTCATCGTCGAGCGGCGATTCGACGGCGTAGTCTTCGGCACCCGGCCAGACCTCCGAGGGACGGGCCGATCGTCCGCCGCACCAGGCCGAGTAGAACACGAAGGCCGGCGCTCCCTCGCTGACCAACAGGCGGCCGGCCGTGGTCTCGGCCGCGCGCTGGGTCGCTGGCGTCGACGGCCGCAGCACCTGGCAATGCGTCGAGTCGCACAAATCGAACCCTTCACGGCGATGGCGATTGCGATTGGCAAGAGCGAACGTGCGGATGGCGATGGCGAGCGCTTCCTGCGCGGCGCGACCGGCGCGCGGCTGGCCCTCGCCAGCGAGCACGCGCGCCACGTAGTCCTCGAGCGGCAACGTTTCGACGCGCACACGTCCGTCGGCGCGCAGCATTCCGACGCGCACGCTCACGACAGGCCGCGATGCCGGCGGCGCCGAGACGACCGGTGCTCTTGCCGATACCGACGGGGCTGGCGGTGGCTGCAACAGCAGGTCCGCGGCCATGCCGGCCGCATCGAGCCCGGCGGCGCCTGGCGCGACCACGACGATGCCCCGGATCGGACGCTCGGCCGGAACGAGCGCGACCAGCAACCCTTCCATCCCTCCACGGGGCATGGGCGCCGTGCCGGTCTTGGCGAGGGCGGTCAGGCCCCTCGCCGCGAGCAGCGATGCCGATCCGTAGGCGGCTGCGCCGGCGAGACCTGTGCGCAGCACCGTGCGCGTCTCCTCGCGCATCCGAACCGGCGCATCTCGGCCCACGCCAACGAGCCTGGCCAGCGCGTCGAGCAGGGCGCGCGGCGTGACCCGGGGACCATCGAGTCCGACGAGCGCCAGGGCCAGCGAGACCGAGGCGCTGATGGGCGGAAGGCCGGCCGAGAGCCTCGCGTCGTTGAACGCTTGCCGCGGCAGACGCGGAGCCAGCGCGGCAAAGAAG
>JAIVJN010000453.1 GCA_020200025.1 Acidobacteriota bacterium
GCCGTGCTGGGGTGCCGGGGCGTCTCACGAGTCTCGGTGCTCGCCGGGACTTTCACCACGGGCTGTCAGGGCGAGGAACAATTGCTGTTGTCCGACCCGACTGCCTGCCGTCTGTTCGCCTGCCGCTTGCCGTGCGTCCTATGTCGCTTGCCGCTTGCCGCTTGCCGCTTGCCGCCGATAATCACTGCGCCGTCGTCGTCTTCGCCGGCTCCTTCTTCTCGTCCCCCGGCGCCTTCTCCCACGTATACGGGCGGTCGAACAGCCACTTCTCGAACCACTCCATCTCCACTTGCAGCTTGAACAAGCGATGCCGCAGCTCGGTCCAGCCGTGTCCCTCGCGCGGTGCGACCCACAGCTTCGTCGGCACGCCGTTGTACTTGAGCGCGCGGTGCATCTCGACCGACTGCGGCATCGGGACGCGCGGATCGTCCTGCCCGACGAGGAACATCGTCGGCGTCTTCACGTTCGCCACGTCTTTTAGCGGCGAGTGGTCCCAGTAGAGATCGATCGGCGCGTTCTTCTGCCAGGGGGTGCCGCCAAACCACGGCGTGCGGAACTCGCGATGGTCGCTCTGCGCGGACATCGAAATCCAGTTGGCGGCGCCCGCCCCGCTGCTGGCAGCCTTGAACCGATCGGTGAAGGTGACGATTTTGTTGGTCATATGCCCGCCGCCGCTCCATCCCATCTTCACCATCTTGTCGGGGTCGGCGAGACCCATGGCGATGACCGCGTCGGCACCCGTCATCACGTCGAGATGCGCCTGCTTGAAGTAGCCCTTGACCATGTCGCGGAGAAACGCATCGCCGTAGCCCGTACTGCCGCGATAGTTCGGACGCAGCACCGCGTACCCCTTGCCCGCATAGACCTGCACCTCGTTGGCGAAGCCGAAGCGATCCGATGCCGCCGGCCCACCGTGCGTCGCGACGATCAGCGGATACTTGCGGCCGGCGACGTAGTCGGTGGGGTAGTAAAGAAGCCCCTCCACGGTTTGCCCGTCCTGGCCTTTCCAGGTGAGGCGTTCCTGCCGCGCGATCTTGAATTGCGCGGCGACGTAATCGAAGACCGCGGTCACCCGTTTTGGCTCGCCGCCTCCTCCTGCCGGCAGCGTGTAGATTTCCGCCGGCCGTTCGGCGCTGTTGCGCGTGAAAACGTGCAGCCCGGCGGAATCCGAAAAGCGCCAGCCGCCGAGATTGTGGCTGCCCTTTGTGAGCGGCGTCACCTGCTTCGTCGCGACGTCCACGCGCAGAAGCTCGTTGTGCACGCCGAAGTTCGCGGTCAGGTACACGCTGCGGCCGTCCTTGCTCCACTGCGCATTTTCCACCTGGAACGGCGCATCGGCGAGCAGCAGTCGAGCCGGCCCGCCGGCCGCCGGGGCCAGGAATATCTTGTCGTTGTAATAGGGATCGAACTGCTCGTTGGTGTCGGCGGTAAACAGCACGCTGGCGCCGTCAGGCGACAGCATCGGCCCGCTCTCGCCCACCTGATTCTTGGTGACCTGGACGGCGTTGCCGCCGCCCGCATCCATCGTCCAGACTTCGGCGAGGCGCATGTGCTCGAGCAACGGGCTCGGCGCGCGCATCATCGCGACCCGGCGACCATCGTCCGAGAGCTCGTACTGTGTGACGGAGAAATCGCCGCTGGTGATCTGCTTGGTCTTGCCCTCGAGATCCACTGTCCAGAGGTGCTGCTGCTCGAAGTTGGTCTCCTCGAACGCGTAGACATCATCTTGCTGCTTGTCGCGCTCCTTCTCCTCGTCGGTCTTGGCGTCGTTCGACGCAAACCAGATCGACGCGCCGTCAGGCGCCCACGTCGGATCCTCGGCAGCGGTTGGATGATTCGTCAGGCGGCGCGCTTCACCGCCATCAGTGTGGAGGAGATAAATCTGGTTGTGCTCGTCGGACCCGCGGCGGGCGAGAAACGCGACCGCCTTTCCGTCGGGCGACCAGCGCGGATTCGACGCGCTCTGCTCGCCGAACGTGAGCTGCACCTGGCCGGTGCCGTCGGCGTTGACACGGTACAGATTACCGACGCGGCGATTCGCCTTCCAATCCGGCTTCTCCATGACGAACACGATCTGCTTGCCGTCCGGCGAAAGCCGAGGGTCTTGAATGGTCGGCAGCTCGAGGACGTCAACGAAGGACATGGGCCGCTTGTCCTGGGCGCCGGTCTGCGCGCTGAAGGCGACGACGGCGACGGTGAAAACGATGAGCTGGCGCGAGCACGATGGACGCATGGGGATCCTCCAGACTCCGTGGAGCTGTCGAATTCTAGCCGGATTTCTCAGAGCCGGCTTCGTTTCCTCGGGATCATCTGCAAACGAAACTGGCCGAGGCCACCGGGTGACCTGTCGGCGGCGAGGTCAACGCGGTTGCTTAACTTCTTGACAGCCGCTGTCGACGGGCGCATAACAGCTTCCACCGTTCATGCTTGAGCCGCCGCGACGGCGGATTGGTGTCGACGCAAGGAGGATGTATGTCCCGGGTCGTCGTTGTGTTGTGGTTGTGCGTGCTGTTCGTGCTTCCGTCTCCCACTTCAGCTCAGACAGGTCAAGGCAGCTTGCGCGGGTATGTCCGCGATGAGCAAGGCGGCGCTCTGCCTGGCGTCACCGTGACGGCCTCGAGCGCAGAGGCGCTGCGTCCCGTTTGCCGTCGACGCCGTGATGGCCATCGGCACGTTGCAGGAGACGGTCACCGTGGCGGGCGATTCGCCGATGGTTGAAGTCCTGCGTCCGGGCAACGTGATGAACATCGATGGCGAGTTCCAGCGCGAGATGCCGATCCAGGCTCGCTCGAACTGGAGCGACTTCCTCGAGCTCACGCCTGGCGTGATCTCGCGCGGGTTCGACGATGGCAGTGGCCGGCAGGTGTACTTCGGGCATGCCACCGAGCACTTCGCACACGTGCTGCAAGTCGAAGGCATGATCGCCTCGAACTATCACGATGCCCAGGTCACCTATGTCGCCATGGGCAACGACGTCATCAGCGACGTGCAGGTGAAGACGGGCGGCGTCGATGCCTCCTCGCCGATGGGTGTCGGCATGGTGATGAACGTGCTCACCAAGAGCGGCGGCAACCGCTTCAGCGGATCGGCCACCTACGCCTATCAGCCGTACGACTGGAACGGGAACAACGTCGCCAACTGCACCACCTTCGTCACGTGCAACAAGAGCGGGACGGGCACGCCCACGACCGCCTATGTGCGCCAGTTCGATGGGTCGTTCGGCGGGCCGATCAAGCGAGACGCGGTCTGGTTCTTCGGCTCGCTGCGACGGGCCGTGTCGGCCGCCGGCATCAGCCGGACGTCAATCGAAGTCGAACGAATCCAGGCTTTCCCGTCGAGCGTGCCGCTCTTCGACAACCCGAGTGAGAGCTGGCAGCCCTATGTCAAGGTCACAAGCAAGCTCGGAACGAACCACGACGTGTCGGGTCTCTTTCAGCGCGACCGCCTGATTCTGGAGGGGAGCCGCGAGTACAACTATCAGCCGCTCCAGGCACAGTCGACCGGCGGCTCGCTCTACGGCGGGAAGGTGACCTCGGTCTGGTCCGATCGCCTCACGTCGACGATCGTCGCGTCCTACAACAACAAGGGCGGCAACGACGTGGCCACGTTCGAGGCCCTGGGTTTGTCGGGGCCGCAGATTATCGTCCACCAGGGTGCGTTGATTCAGGGAGGCCAGGCACAGGGCACCGGACGGCTTCTGGAGGGCGGGAACCTGACGGATTACAACTACCAGCCGGCCAGCCAGATGATGTTCCGCGGGGATCTCACCTACTTGGGCGTTCGGTTCGACTGGGTCCAGCGAAACGACGAGGTGTTCGACATCCAGCGGCAGAGCTCGTGGCAGGTCGGGCCGCGCATCGGCTTCTCCTTCATGCTGACGGAGGACGCGAGGAACATCATTCGCGGCAGCTATGTGCGGCTGCACGAGCAGATGATGGGTCGCGACGCGGTCACCACCTTTGGCGGCGCGACAACGGCTACAGAAATCAACGAATACGATCTCGACTTGAATGGCACGCTCGAATCTCGCCAGGTCGTAGCCGGACGGGCGGCGGGCATCGCCTCGTATGAGTTCGACCCGAACTTGCACCAACCGTCGGTGGACGAGTTCATCCTCGGCTTCAGGAAGCAGTTCTGGGGCACGTGGAGCGCGGACATCTCCTGGATGAAGCGGAGCTACCAGGACATGTACGCGCGCGTCGACGTCAACGGGATATACCCGAGCGGGCCAAACCGGCCCTTTGGTGGCTTCGGCCTCGTCGATCCCAATCGCGGCATCGTGTTCCAGCAGACCAATAACACCTGGAGCACGCTCGAGTACCAGGCCCTTGAAGTGACGGTCGCGAAGAATCTCTCGAACAACTTCCAGGCGCTCATCGGCATCAACCGCCAGTGGCAAGAGTTCGGCGGCACATGGAACCCGACGGATCCGGCGCGCTTCATCCAGCCAGATGCGTTCGCGAGCGACAAGCTGCTCTACATGCCGCGCGGGAACAATGAGGACACGAGCCTCTTGCTGAATACGGGCACGACCACCCACACGTACGGGCCGACGTGGCAGAAGTACTCGCTGCGGTTCGGCGGCACGTATCACGCGCCGTACGGCGTGATCCTCGCGGCTAGCTACACGATTCTTGCTGGCCCGTGGTCGGGACCAATTGTCGATCTGCTGCCCGCCAACGATCCCCAGCTCGCGGTGTTCGGACCGGCGACGTTCAGACTTCCGAACGGCACGACCGTGGCCAATCCGTTGTCCACGCGCATGCGGTTCACTGGTGGAGACGCGCCCATCGGGGCCAACGCGAACCCGACACGCGGCGACGGCCAGGTGCAGGCACCGGCGATCAAGACGCTCGGCCTCAAGATCGGGAAGACGATCAACATCGGCGGCAGCCGCCAAATCGAGCTGGCCGGCGACCTCTTCAACCTGCTCAACGACGGCAATTACAGCCAGTACAACTACAGCGGAGCGAACGAGCGGTTCAACCCGGTGTTCCTGCAGATGCGCAATCAGCAGGCGGCACGAGCGTTCCAGGCGACGGCCGTGTTCAGGTTCTGAAGAGAAACCGGGTTTCGTTTCCGGCGAACCTCACGGAAACGAAACCCAGTCTCGTTTTCCCACCGGCGGCAGGAGAGTAGATGACGATCGGGCGGTTGCGCGCGGTCCTGTTCGCCGTCGCGACGGCGGCGACCGCCGGCAACGCGCCGGGACTCGCCGTCGCGTTGGTCAAGGATGACAAGCTCGCGTGGACCGAGGGCGTCGGCATCGCCGACGTCGAAAACGACGTCCCGGTTCGACCCGACTCGGTGTTCCGCATCGCGTCGATCTCGAAGCCCATCACGGCCACGGCGGTGATGCAGCTCGTACAGAAGACCCTCGTGCGCCTCGACGATCCGATTCAGCGCTACGTCGCTTCGTTTCCCGAGAAGGCGGGCGCTCCTCTCACCGTTCGTCATCTGCTGTCGCACACCTCCGGCGTGCGCCACTACAAGGACGGCGAGTTCGATCACAAAGAGTCGTACGACTCGCTCGAGCGCGCCTTTGCCATCTTCAAGGACGACCCACTGCTCTTCCCGCCCGGCGAGAAGTACAGCTATTCGACCTATGGCTACAACCTGCTCGCCGGCATCGTCGAGCGTGTCGCCGGCGTCTCCTTCGAGCAGTATCTCGATCAACACGTCTGGGCGCCGGCTGAAATGGCCGACACGCGACTCGAACACCCGCAGGAGATCGTCAAGCACCGCGTCCGTCACTACGTCCGCTCCGATGGGGCTGGTTTACAGAACGCGCCGTACGCCGACCTGAGCATCAAGTGGGCCGGCGGCGGCATGATCTCCACGGCCGCCGATCTGGCGCGCTTTCACATCGCCCTCAACAAGGGCCAGCTGCTCGAAGCAAAGACTCTGAGCGAGATGTATACCGCGACGACGCTCAACGATGGCTCGAAGAGCAGCTACGGGCTC
>JAIVJN010000273.1 GCA_020200025.1 Acidobacteriota bacterium
CTCGACACCCTCCGCCTGCACATGACGGCCGCTCGCGACGAAGCCGCGGCAACCGGACGCGCCAGCCACCTGATCCTCGAACGGCAGCGCGCGATCTTTGCCGCGGGCGGAGTGCTCATCTGGTTGATCGCGGCGGCGCTGCTCGTGCCTATCGGCCGCCCCCGTCATCCCGCCGCGCGAGAGATGCCGAGTGCTGCTCCCGTGGCAGCGGCCTCTCTCAAGACCAGCACGAAGCGAGACCTGCCGTTATCGGTCACGAGTGCCAAAAAGACACCGCCAGCGCATCGCGTCGCGCCGGAAACGGCTTCTGCCCTGTCAGTGGCGGCCAAAGGCCCCGACGTCACCGTGGCGGCCGCGTTGTGCGGCGACCTCGCGCGGGCGTCGAACGCCCAGGAGCTGGAAGCGCTGCTCGGGCGAGCGGCCGGCGTCCTCAATGCCACAGGCTTGATCGTCTGGCTCGCCAAATCGACGACGCTCTACCCTGCGGCATCGTGGGGTTACGACGCACTTCTGTCTCGCGTGACGTCGATTCCCTGCGACAGCGTCAACCTCACGGCGGCGGCGTTTCGTACAGGCTCGATCCGCACCAGCAGCGCGAGCGGCGGCGCCCCGGCTGCCATCGCTGCTCCCCTCGTAGGCCCGGGGGGCCCGGTCGGGGTCTTGTCGGGAGAAATTCGTGACACCGGGGCCATCGACGACACGACGCGTGCGGTCGCGGCCATCTTCGCCGCTCAGCTCGTCACTATCGTGGGCTCGATGCCGTCGACCGATTCCACGACCTCGGCCCTCTCTGCCGGAGTGTAGTCCAATCAGATTGCAGATCTTCAGATTGCAGATTGTAGATTGATTGCGGATTGTGGATTGACGATCGAAGATTCGACTTAGCGAAGTCCGGATCGGGTCTATGGACGCCAAATAGACCCCATCCGCCCATCTGGTAATCGAATCGCCGATCTAAGATCGCGAAATCCCGATCAATCTGCGATCTACAATCTCGAGATCTGAATTTCTCTAGGCCGGCCTCCGCTCCCCGACCGGGCGGCGCGACGGTCGATCGTTTTCGACCGTCGCCTCGAACGTCATTGCCTTTCGATCGCGCAGGACGCCCACGGTCACCTTGCTCGCCTTGCTTGCTTGAAGCTCTCGCGCCAGCGCCCCGTAGTCGCGCACCGGAGCACCGTTGACCGACGTGATGACATCGCCCGCTTTCAATCCAGCCTTCGCGGCGGCCGAGCTCTCGGGAACGTCGGTCACGAGGACGCCGCCGGCCGTAGCGCCGAAATAGTCGGCGAGCTGCGGTGAGAGCTCGTCGACCTGCACGCCCAGACGACTGCGTGGGCTCATGCGAGGAGCGACGCGGAAGTCGAACGCCGGGCCGTCGAAGCGGAGCTCACGCATGTCCGGAAGATCGCGCAGGCCGCGTTCGATGTCGCGTCGCAGGCGCTCGCCGTCGATGCCGACGCTCCACGCGGCGTTCGGGCGCTCGGGCGTGACGTTCAGTGTGTGCTTCTGGCCGTCACGCAGCACGCCCATCGGCACGGTGCGTCCCGGGACCCGCTTCCGGGCTCTGCGCCAGTGTGGACACGGCGCCGACCACGCCGCCAACCAATACCAGGCCAAGCAGGGACAAGCGCGCTGCCTTCATACGTTGGTTCCTCCGTTCAACGAAGTCAGACGGCGGCGGTGGCGACTTGGTCGTTCGGACCGCAGGCTGAACCAGTCGCGCGCCGGCCGCTGGGGCCGCCGTAAGGGATCCGTGGAGAGCACACACGCGCCTTTGCCTGAATGTTCGCGCTGTCGGCGTCCGAGGACGCGGCCACACCTGGGCGGTTGTGCCGCTTGAGTACAATCCAGCCATGAAGGCCAAGCCCCCGGTGCAACCGGCCGATCTCAAGGCAACGATCCTGGACCGCGCCGACAAGGAGCGCGTCAAGTTCCTCCGCCTTCAGTTCACCGACATCCTCGGCGTCGTCAAGAACGTCGAAGTGCCTGACGGTCAGTTTTCAGAGGCGTTGGACGGACGCATCATGTTCGATGGCTCGTCCATCGAGGGCTTCGTCCGCATCGAAGAGTCGGACATGTACCTGAAGCCCGACCTCTCGACGTTTCAGGTTTTTCCGTGGGCAGATCCGAGCGGCGCGCGTGTCGGCCGGATCATCTGCGACATCGCCAATCCCGATCAGACACCGTTCGCGGGCTGCCCGCGCACGACGCTGAAGCGCGTGATGCGGATGGCGGCCGACCGCGGATTCACGATGATGGCGGGGCCCGAAGCGGAGTTCTTCTTGTTTCAGCGGCGGGACGGCAAGCCGACCACGGTCACCCACGACGCTGCGGGGTACTTCGATCTGGCCCCGGTGGATCTCGGCGAAGACGTCCGCCGCGAGATCGTCCTCGCCCTCGAGCAGATGGGATTTCATGTCGAGGCCGCCCATCACGAGGTGGCTCCCGGCCAGCACGAAATCGACTTCCGCTACGACGGTGTGCTGGCGACCGCCGACAACGTCAGCACATTCCGCTTCGTCGTCAAGAACGTCGCGCTGCGGAATGAGCTGCACGCGACCTTCATGCCCAAGCCGGTGTTCGGATTGAATGGGTCGGGCATGCACACGCATCAGTCGCTCTTTCGCGGCGCCAACAACGCATTCGACGCGGGCGATGGCCGGTGGCAACTGAGCGAGACGTGCCTGTACTACATCGGTGGGCTGCTGCGGCACGCGAAAGGCTTCTGTGCCATTACGAATCCGCTTGTGAACTCCTACAAGCGGTTGGTGCCGGGCTACGAGGCCCCGACGGCGATCGCCTGGTCCGAGAAGAACAGAAGCCCGCTGGTGCGGGTTCCAGCCGCTCGTGGGCTGAGCACGCGTATCGAGCTGCGCATGCCCGACCCCTCGTGCAACCCATATCTGGCGCTCGCGGTCATGTTGCGAGCAGGGCTCGACGGTATCGACAAGCGCCTCGACCCCGGCCCGCCGGTGAACAAGAACATCTACAAGATGAGCCATCGCGAGCGCCGCCATCTACGAATCGACGACTTGCCCGCCAGCCTCGACGATGCGCTCGATGAGCTCGAAAAGGACGAGATTGTGCGCGACACGCTCGGCGAGCACATCTTTCAGCACTTCCTCGAAGCCAAGCGTGAGGAGTGGCATCACTACGCGCGCCACGTGTCGCCATGGGAGATGGACCGGTATCTCGGGGTGTATTGAAGACGGCATACGGCACACGGCCACGGCACACGTCTACGGCACACGGCACACCGGGCGACTGCCTCACGGTCGGCCGACGTTTCCTCCTCGGGCCGCTCTGCCCTCTTTCGTGGTCTCTCGCAGGGTGCAGCGCGTCACCTGCACAGGACGCAGGCGCAGGGCGGCAGGCGGGTCTTTCGGCCTTTTGCGGCCATTTGATCGCATCGCGTTTTTGGCATGCCTGTTGATTAAGTGCCATGCGGTCGCGACGAATCACCGGGGTGCGCAACTTCAGGCAGGCGCTGGCATCGCCGCACCCCGGATTAGCAGGGCGTTCACGATTCGTCGCGACCACTCGAGTTCGAGGAGCCCACCATGATCCGATCCCAGGCGCACGGGTTGACGCTCGGCATTGTGCTCGCGGCGGCGACGCTGACGGTCGGATGCGCAAGTGGGGCATCCATCAACGAGGTCAAGACGAATCCCGGTCGCTACGTCGAACGAAACGTCACCGTCAACGGGATGGTCACGAGCTCGTGGGGCATCCCGCTCATGCCGGTCAAGATGTTCCAGGTGGACGATGGCACCGGTGAGATTCTGGTCGTCACCGACAATCGCCGGGTGCCGTCGCGCGGCGCTCGTGTTCGTGTGACCGGTCGAATCGAAGAGTTCGCGACGTTCGGAGGGCGGTCCATCGGCCTGCACCTGCGCGAACGCGACCTCGATTATCGCGACTAAGAGTTACCCCAGCTCTCTCCTCCGCACGCTCATTGGCCGCGGCGCGCACGGGCGCGCGCCGCGGCCTTTTTTTATGGCTTGGGGCTTGGGGGCTTCGCGCTTGAAGGTTTGGGGAATCGGGGGGGCTGGGGCTTTGGGCTGAGGCGTGCCAGGCCCCGGGGAGGCTTGGCTTCGGGGGGTCGCCGAGTGTTCCTCGCTTGTGAATTCTAGTACAATCTACCCACAGTGGAAGCCCTCGAGCACCCGTCACCGCTCGTCGATCTGATCAACGCGCTCGTGGCGCCGTTCGGCCTGCACATCCCCGACTATCTCGTCTTCTGCGGACTGATCGTTCTGATCATCCTGGCGATTGGTCTGGCTATCCGCTCGACGCTGAGCGTGGACAACCCCGGCCGCCTGCAGATCATCCTCGAGGATCTCACCGGCTTCATCGTCACGCAGCTCGACAGCGCGATCGGACATGGTAAGGGACGGCAATACGTCGCCATGTGCGGCGGCGTGTTCGTCTTCATTTTGATCGGCAACTTGATGGGGCAGATCCCCGGCCTTGGCTCACCCACGAGCAACGTGAACGTGCCTTTCGGATGCGCGGTGACCGTCTGGCTTTACTACCACATTCAAGGCGTCAAGGCGCAAGGGCTCATCTCGTATCTGCTGCACTTCGTCTTCCCGCCCGGCATTCCCAAGGCCCTGTTTCCGCTGATGCTGCCGATCGAGATCATCAGCCATTTCTCGCGCGTGATGTCGCTTACCCTGCGTCTCTTCGGCAATATCTTCGGGGAACATCTGGTGGTCCTGATCATCGCCAGCATTGTCCCATTCATCGCGCCGCTACCGATTCAGGTGCTCGGCCTCATCGTCGGTCCGCTGCAAGCGTTCATTTTCATGACGCTCACCGCAATCTACCTGAGCGCCGCGGTTGCGGTGGAAGAGCATCACTGACTGAGTTCAGAGTGCAGAGTTGGATTGGTTGATTGATGCGTCGCCGTTCCGCACACGCGCCACTTTCTAGGGCCTCGGCGATCATTCTGAACTCTGCACTCCGAACCCAACTCTGCACTCTGAACTCTGCACTCCGTCGGCCCCTACGGCATTCTGCGTCCGTACATCCCACCCGTGGCGGCTCTCGAAAAATAGTCCCACGCCGCTGACGCAGCGTCGCGGATCGCAGTCACCCCGTCGGCTTCGTTCTTCAAGTACGTCGTCATCACGGCCAGGGCAAACGGTCGGCCGTCGAGCTCCACCACAGCGGCCTCGGCACGGACGCCGTCCAACGACCCGGTCTTGCTCGAGACCGCCACGTGTGACGGAACAGCCGAACGAACCGAGCCGCCGACCGCGCGCAGCATCCGGCGCGCCGATTCGCGGCTGGCCTCGGTGAGACCTTCGCCTTGCCACAGATGGGTGGCCATGCGTGCCAGGGCTGTGGGGCTGGCGACGTTCTCGTCTCCCCGCAGCGCCGCCTTCGTGTCCATCATTTTTCGGCGCAACTTGATATTCGAGAGGCCGAGCGCCTGCAGGCGTTGGGCGACTGCAGACATCCCGACCGCATCGATGACCACGTTGGTCGCCGTGTTGTCGCTGAGCGCGATCATCAGGGTCGCGTGATCCCGCAGCGACAATGCCGGCGACGACAGGTGCTGGAGAATGCCCGAACCGCCGACGATCTGCTCGCGCCCGAGCGCGACCGGCCGATCGATGGCGAGCCCGCCCTCGTCGTTCTGCTTGAACAACTCGTACAGAATCGCCAGTTTGATGGTTGACGCCGTCGGAAAGATCTCGTCGGCCAATCGGCTGGCTATCGACTCACCCGAGGTGATGTCGATCACCGCGTATCCGATGACACCATCGAGCGCGCTCGCGATCGCATCCAGTCGCTTGTGCAACGCATGCTGCAGCTCACCGGCGAGAGGACTGGCAGCTTTCGCCGCCGCAACCGATGGCTGTGTCTCTGCCCGCGCCTGTCCACGGCCGACAGCCCCGGCGAGCATCAGGGCCGCAGCAAACCGGCCCACTCTCATCGTCATGCTTTCGCCGTGTTGTCGGAGGCCGCAGCTTTGAGCCCGGCGATCTTCACCACGACTGCGGTCTGATCGTCGGTGTGCGGCGCGTCTCCCCGGAAGCTCGCCATCGCGCCGAAGATGGCCGCCACGATGTCTTTGGCCGGCAGGTCTCGCTGGGACGCGACGACTTCGATGACGCGCGTGGCGCCGAACTCTTCGCCAGCAGCGTTGAAGGTCTCGTAGATCCCGTCGGTGCAGAACACGTAAATGTCGCCCGAAACCAGCTCGAACGAGTGCTCATCGTAGGTCGAGGTGCCGAACGATCCCAACGGCATCCCGGGTAGCTTGAGTTGCTCACAGCCGTCGCGCGAGCAGCGAATGGGATAGGGCAAGCCCGAGTTGCTGATGGTCAGAAGGTGCTTGCGCAAATCGAACTCCGCGTAGCACAGCGTGCAGTAGTACTCCTCGAGCTGGCGCTCATGAAGGATGCGATTCATGGAGGTGAGCACGGCGGCCGGCCGGCCGCGATCGGGTGCCAATCGCCGGCGATAGGTGCGGCCGCGCACGAGCTCGCCCGCAAATGCGCTGTACAAGGCGGCAGGCACGCCCTTTCCCGACACGTCGCCGACCGAGACGATGAGCGTGTTCGGCTCGGGGGAGAGGAAGTCGTAGAGGTCGCCTCCGAGCTCCCGCGCCGGATCGAAATGCCACGCTACGTCCACGCCGCGAAGCTTCGCGGGCAGCTCCTTGGGCAGCAGCGCCATCTGGACACGCTGCGCGAAGCGGACCTCTTTCTCGAGCCTGACCTCGTTGTTGCGAAGCGCCTCGTAGAGGCGCGCATTCTCAATCGCCACGGCGGCCTGTGCCGCCAGCAGTGTCAGCAGCTCCACGTGCTTCTTCGAGAAGGCGTCGAGCTCGGGGCTCTCGAGGTCGAAGACGCCGATGCAGCGATCCTTCAGCAGCAGCGGCACCACCATCTCCGACCGCACGTCGGCTACGGCATCGATGTAGCGCGGGTCTTTTGCAACGTCGGGAACGACCACCGTCTCCTTGTGCAGGGCCGCGTAACCGACGAGTCCTTCACCCAGCTTGACCGGCGCCAGCGCCTTCGCATCTCCGTAGCTGATGGCAATCTTCATCTCCAGCGTCCCCGTCTCCGCATTGAGCAGGGCCAAACCGAAAGTTCGGTAGTCGATGAGACGCTTGACGAGATGCGCGACGCGCGTCAGGAGCGCGTCGAGATCGAGAATGGACGTGAGCTCGCGGCCGATCTCCGCCAGCGTCTCGAGCGTCTCGCCGTACTCACGCTCGGACGCGAACAACCTGGCGTTCACGAGCGCCTGCGCGACATGCGCGGCAAACTGGTGGAGCATCGCTTCATCGCGCGTCGTGAAGGCCGCCGGTTTGTCGCTGAGCAGGTTCAACGCGCCGAGAACCGCGCCTTTGTGGCGGAGCGGCACGACAAGCTCCGACCGTACGCCCGGCACCACCGGCACGTACCTCGCGTCGAGATCCACGTCGTCAATGATGATCGGCCGGCGCTCGGCGACGGCCGTGCCCACCACTCCCTGACCCGGCGTGAGACGCACGGTGCGCGCCGCACCTTCCGGGTAGCCGACGGCGTAGGCGATGCGCAGCTCCTGGCGCCGATCGTCGAGCAGATATACCGAGAAGACCGTGAAGTTCGACAGTCGGGCGATGAGCTGCGGGATGTTCTGCAGCAACTCGTCGAATTCGAGAACAGACGTGACCTCGCGGCTCAGGTCGAAGAGCGTCGAGAGCAGCGTCTGGTCGGATGCGGCAGGCGGCGCGCCTGCGGTCGCGACCGCGGGGTCCCGGAGCGATTGATCAGTAGCAGGGGCCGAATCGTTCATCGTGTCATCGCAAGTGTACTACTGCGCGTGGTCTTCTCAGCGATCCTCACGCGTGCGTGCTCGATTGTTCTGCTCGGGGCAACTGAGCGTGCTGTGGCACTCGCGCGGAGAGAAGACGACCTCGCCGCGTTCAAGCGCTTGGCGTGCCTCGTGCCGGCCTGCAGGCGGGGCGGATTATACTGGACCGTTGCAGGGCTTCCGCTGTGACTGACGATCTCAGATTGCCGCTCGACCACGCCGCCATCGAGAGGATTCTGCCGCACCGGTATCCGTTTCTGCTCGTGGATCGCATCACCCTTCTCGAGCCCGACAAGCGCATCGTTGGCATCAAGAACGTGTCGCGAAACGACCGTCACCTGTCCCTCGCCACCCGCGATGTCCAGCCCGCGCTGCCGCCGACGATCCTCACCGAGGCCGTGGCGCAGGTCGGCGCCATCCTGATTCTGTCGAAACCGGAGAATCGGGACCGTCTGCCCTTTTTCATGGGCATCGAGCACGTGCGCTACCGGGGCGCGGTCACGCCCGGCGACACGGTGGAAATCGAGGTGCGCGTCAAGCGACTTCGCAGTCGCATGGGTGTGCTCACAGGCCATGCGCGGGTGGGCGATCGGGTCGTGGCGCACGGCACGATGACCTTCGCACTCGGTCCACGGCCGCTGACTGGCAGCGACGATCGGTTCGGCGTGGGATAGCGACCCCGAGCCGACGCCACCTGGGTCCTCGATGGCCCGGACGCTCATTCGCCCTTGTAGAGAACTCTCCCTAGCCGCCGGTGGTATGCGGTGAAGTCTCCCGCGCCGACATCCTCACGCACGGCACGCTGCACCTGATTGATCGTCGCATCGAGCTCATCGGCGGCCGCCAGGATGAACGCTTCGATCGTCTTCGGCTCGACCGGGGATCCGTGCTCCTTGCTGCCGTGGTGCGAGAGCACCAGGTGCTCGACGTGGGTGCGGAGATCGTCGGGAAATCCTGAAATACCATTGGCCGTGTCACGCACGAGCATCACGCCCATGGCGATGTGGCCGAGCAGGTTGCCGTCGCGACTGTAGCTCGTGATTCCAGCGTCGTACGAGAGCTCCTGCAGCTTACCGATATCGTGCAGCACGGCTCCCGTGATGACGAGCTCCTCTCGGGCATCGTAGGCACGTGCGAACAGCACCCGAAGGAATGGATCGCGCACATCGTCGAGGTGCCTGGTGAGCTCGGCCCACATCTCATCGATGGGCCTGGGCGCACTGAGGACACAATCATCCTCGCGGAATCCCTGCTGGCGATCTTGATCCGGATTGACTCGGCGGAGGTTGTGGATGACGAGCTGAAGCTGCCCGTTGTAGAGGCTGGCGTGCCCATCGACCCGGATGAACTCTCCCGCGTCGAACTCGCCCTTCGTGCGCTCGGGATCCTCGAGGATCTTGGCCGTCACCTGACCGCTGGCATCCTGCAAGGTCAGAATCACGATCTCGCCAGTGCGGGTGGCACGCGTCTCGCGCGACGTGCAGAGGAAAAACCCCCAGCCGCTCGATTCCGGCGTGAGGTGCGCGAGACGCGGCAGGCGATTCATGCGACGGCCTTGCTCCTGATGTCTGGTGATTTTACCCGCGCGGAGCGGCGGCTTGCGCTCGATCGCACGATCAGAATGCCGCAGAAGACCATTGCGGCCGACACGACGATGCGAACGTCGAACGGCTCGGCGAGGATGAGCGTGCCAAGGATGACGGCGATGATCGGATTCACGTACGCATAGAGTGACACGGTCGAGACCGGCAGGTGCTTGATCGCATACAGAAACGCCGAGTATCCAACGATGGAACCGACCAGGGTCAAGTAGATCATCGCCGCCGCCGTGCGTGTCGTGAAGGCGAGAACGCCCCACTCGCCAGACGCCGTGCCGATGGCGAGAAGCATCAATCCGCCGAAGAGCATCTGCATTCCCGAGTTGGCGATCGGTCCCGCGACCGACGGCTTGCGCTTGGTGAGCGAGGTGCCGAGCGCCCACCCGAAGCACGCCACCTGCAATGCGAGCACGCCAAAGACGAACGCACTGCCTTGCGCCGTGGTGCCTCTGAGCTCGGGCCACAGCAGCACGACGATGCCGAGAAAGCCGAGCGTCAAGCCGCCGAGCGCGCGCCATGAGAGACGCTCGCCGCCGGGCAGCACCGCTTCGACGAATACGGTCCAAAACGGCACCATCGCGACCACCACGGCCGCGAGCCCGCTGGCGACAAACTGCTCGGCCCAAACCACGAGGCCGTTGCCGACCACGTTCATGAGGAAGCCGACGAGCGCGACGCCACCCAACTCGCGAAGAGCGGGCAGCCGCTGGCCCACGAGCGGAACGATCGCTACCAGCAGCATCCCTGCAGCCGTCCAGCGCAGGCCGCCAAGGAGTGCGACGGGCACTGACTCCAGCCCGATGCGAATGGCGAGATAGGTCGTGCCCCATACGAAGCAGACCGTGATCCAGGCGACGAATGCCAGTTTGCGCTCTGGTACGCTACTCATGGTGACGTTCCCTCAGGCTGGCCTCGATCGGTGATCGACAGGTGGGCCTATCGATCGCCATCCTCCGCATCCTCGGGCCGCCCGTCTCCGTCGCGCGCCTGACGATTCGGAAGATGGATTGGGATCCGGGTGCTTTCTTTCACGGTCTCGAGGACGATGGTCGTTCGCGTCGAGGTGACGTTGGGAACGGCCGCAATCTGCGTGCGGAGCAATCTGCCGAGATGCTCGGCGTCGCGCGCGCGCACCTTCAGCAGATAGCAGTCCTCGCCGGAGATGTGGTGGACCTCGAGTACCTCGGGAATGGCCGCGAGCGTCAGCGACGATGGGGCCTCCGGACCGTACTCTGTCGACCGCACCGCGACGAAGGCGAGAAGGCTGCAACCGGCCACGCGTGGATCGATGCGTGCGACGTAGTCGCGAACCGCTCCCTTGGCTTCCAACTTGCGCATTCGTTCGAGCACCGCTGACGGCGCCAACCCGACGGCCTTCGCGATATCGGCCTGGGTGATTCGCGCGTTGTCCTGAAGAATCGCCAGGATACGGAAGTCGAGGGCGTCGAAGGTTCGGCTCATAGCCTTGTTCACGAATTATATGACGCTAGATACGCTGTATACCATCATAATGTTCTGGTAACTGGCGTTCGATCCGCATATTGTTCTCATGGCAAACCTGAACGCCGTTCATCGTCATCGCGCCAGGCGTTGTGCTCGACGCCGGCTGCGGCATTCGGTGGTACAACCTCGACCGCATGCTGCAGTTCTGGCAGGACGCCTCTCCAGAGGCCCGTCGGGCGCTCGTCGCGGCTTCGCTTGGATGGCTGCTCGACGCCTTCGACGTCATGCTCTACGCGTTGGTGCTCGCCAGTCTGGTCGCCGAGTTCGACATGGACCTGACGACCGGGGGACGGCTGGGCTCGCTGACGCTGGCCTCGTCGGCCGTCGGCGGCGTCCTCTTCGGTGTCCTCGCTGATCGCTTCGGCCGCACGCGGGCACTGTCGTGGAGCATCCTCATCTACTCGGTCTTCACGGCCGCGTGTGGGCTGGCGCAAACCGTGTGGCAGCTTGCGGCATTCCGCGTGGGACTCGGGCTCGGCATGGGCGGCGAGTGGGCGAGCGGCGCGGCGCTCGTATCCGAGACGTGGCGGGCGGAGCACCGCGGCAAGGCGCTTGGTGTGATGCAGTCGTGCTGGGCGATCGGCTACGGGCTGGCGGCCCTGGTGACCTGGCTGGTGCTGCCGCGCTACGGCTGGCGGGCCGTGTTCCTCGTCGGCGTGCTGCCCGCGCTCTTCACACTCTGGATCCGTCGCCACGTGCGTGAGCCCGAGCTGTGGCAGCGCTCCCGCGCGGCCGGACCGTCACCGAGCTTCCTCACCGTGCTACGCGGGCCGCTCGCCGGCCTCACCATCGCCCTCACGTTGATGAACGCATCGACGATGTTTGCCTGGTGGGGACTGAACCTCTGGATTCCCGGCTACTTGTCGCTGCCGGAGGCGCAAGGCGGCCTGGGCTACACCACGACGGCCATGACCGGGTTTGTGATCGTGATGCAGGTCGGCATGTGGTTGGGCTATGTCACGTTCGGCTTCATCAGTGATCGTTTTGGTCGCCGGCCGACCTACGTCACCTATCTCGTCGCTGCCGCCCTCCTCGTGCTTCTTTATGCGTCCACCCGCTCGCCGGTCACGCTCTTCCTGCTCGGGCCGTTCGTCGCATTCTTCGGCACAGGCTACTTCAGCGGCTTTGGCGCCATCTCCGCCGAAATCTTCCCGACGGCGATACGCGCCACCGCGCAAGGTGTCACCTATAACATCGGCCGGCTCGCCAGCGCCGCCGCGCCGCTCGTCGTTGGCACACTGGCGCAGACTCGCGGCTTCAGCGCCGCGTTCATGCTCACCGCGGCGGCCTTCGTCGTGGCGGCGGTGTTCTGGATCTGGATTCCTGAAACGCGCGGACGATCGCTGGAGTAAGAGGAGGACAACACGAAGACCACGAGGATCACGAAGAGAGCCCAAAGGGTTGGTATCTTTCGTGCGTCCTTCGTGGTCTTCGTGTCCTTCGTGTTGATTGTTGGCCGCGCTTCTACGCCAAATGCGGCTTGCGGTCGCGGGGGACGACCGTCAGGGTGTCCGAGGCGATGCGCACGCAGTTTCGGCCTTCGTCCTTGGCCCGATACAGTGCCGCATCGGCGCGGGCGATGAGAGCCTGGATGTTCACCTCTGCGGGCAGCGCCTGCGTGATGCCGAAGCTGGCGGTGATGGTGAGCGCGTCTCCCGCCCACGGAATCGGCCGGTCGGCGATCTCGCGGCGTAACGTTTCCGCGACTCGACGAGCGCCGTGGAGCGGTGTCTCGGGGAGGAGCACGAGAAACTCTTCACCGCCGTAGCGGCACCTCAGATCGGATCCGCGCAGGACGTCGCGCATTCGCCTGCCCACCGTCGACAGCACCGTGTCGCCGCACAGGTGCCCGTATCGATCGTTGACGTCTTTGAAGTGGTCCAGATCGAACATCACGAGCGACACCGGAAACTGACTGCGCCGGGCGCGGCGCAGCTCGGCGTCGATGACGTCCATCGCGTGCGGCCGGGTGAAGCATCCGGTGAGCGCGTCGCGCAGGCTGTGCTCGCGCACTTCGCGGAAGAGATCGGCATTCTTGAGCGAGACGGCGAGCAGGGCCGCCGCCGCTTCGAGCGCGCGCCGCGGATCGGGGTCGAGACCCGCGTCCCCAATCTGCACGCCGATCACCCCCACGGCGCTGCCGCCGACGATGAGCGGAAAGCCGGCCGTCCCCGCGTCGGCTGACATGTCATGGACGCCGCTCAGGCATCGCGCCGCCAACTCCACACGCGGCGCGAGGTCCGCGTCGCCTCGTTGGTCGCCGAGGAGCAGTTCCCATTCGTTGGCCTTCTGGAGCAGCACCCAGACCTGGTCGGTGCCCGCAATGCGCGGGAGGTGCTCTGCCACGGCCGCCCGGATCGCGTCGCGATCGAGCGACCGCGCGAGCGCGTGGCCGAACGTCACCAACCGCTCCAGCTCGCGGGCGCGTTCTTCGGCGGCGTGCTTGGCGGTCTGCGCGGCGAGCGCCGCAGCGTCTATCTCGCCTCGCTTTCTCAGCAAATGAACGAGGGACACCGCGATGAGCAGGAACAGCGCCGGAACGAGCGTCAGCCCGCTGGCTTGCTCGACGTCCCGCGCGTGCTCCAGCAGGCGCCAGAGCGGCTCCGAAAAGACGATGAGCGCGACGGTGACAAGGCCGGCCAGCAGCAGTAGATCCTGACGACTCGCGACACGCATCTACTTTTCCGTATCGGCAACACCCGAGCAGCAGCACAGCAATTAAACATGCGGGAATCAGGGGATTGGCGAAGGAGAGTGGCGGAGCGTGGGAGTGGGGAGTGCCGGAATGTGGGAATGCGGGCATCGACGTGTTGGCCCTGGCCGCAGGACTGCGCAGGCGGACATCGGACGCCATTCCTCCATTCGTGCACACTCCGTCATTCCCTTATTCCTCCATTCCTTCAATACGCCATTCGCCTCTTGCCGAGCTTCCCGCTCCCCTTCAGCTCCGGGCGTGAGTCGGTGTACGATAGCCCTCATGGTCGTCAACACGCCGTTCGCCTTTGGTGTGGTCACCCTCGCCCTGGCAGGAGCGCTGGCCTACGCACAGGCGCCACCAGCCAAGGCGCCCGCCTCGAAGAGCGCCGTGGCCGACGTGACACTCCCGCCGCTGCCGAACCCGGGCTTCGCGCCGGCGCGGCCGCTGGAGACCACGCGGCTCGCCTACGAATTCGCGGGACGCCATCCCGAAGTCATCAAGTACGTGCCGTGCTACTGCGGATGCGAGCGCAACGGCCACAGCAGCAACGAATCGTGCTTCGTGCGATCACGTGACGCGAGGGGCGGCGTGATGTGGGACGCGCATGGCTGGGGCTGCTCGATCTGCATCGACGTCGCCGCCGAAGCGGCACGAATGCACGCGCTCGGGGCCAACCCGCAGTCGATCCGCGCCGCGGTGGATCGGAAGTACGCGTCGCAATTTCCGTCGAGCACGCCGACCCCGCGCCCGCCCACCAGACAGCAGCATCAACACTGATCGGCCACGTATAATTCGTCGGTGAACGACCGCGCCTCGGCCTTCGCACGCCTCTTCGAAGCGGTCCACGAAGGCGTCTACATCGGCACGGTCGGCGCAGCGGGCAGCGCCACGCTGGCCTCCAATTCGCATTTGAAGCTCGTGCTGGGCTATCCGCCGGAGACCGCGGAGAAGAACGTGCTGCCCTTCGCGCCGGAGCGATTCCTCGATCCGCAGGCGCGAACCACGTTTCTCGAACGGCTCCACATGGCCGGCGCGGTCAACGACTACCTGCTGCGCCTGCGGCGCGTCGACGGCGCCCCGGTCTGGATCGAGGTCACCGCCAACGCCCAAGTGATCGATGGCGATCGGGCGGCGCTACGTATCGAGGCGATCGTTCGTGACGTCAGCGAGCGGAAGAAGCTCGACGATCAATCACGCGACCTCTATCATCAGCTTCTGCAGGCGGAGAAGATGGCGGCACTCGGCCAGACCATCTCCGGCGTGGCCCATGAGCTGAACAACCCACTGGCGACGATCCTGTCATGGGCGGAGCGCCTCGCCGATCGCGCACCCGACGACCGCACACAGCGCGGCCTTGAGATCATCCTGCGCGAGTCAGAGCGCGCCGCTCGCATCGTTCGCAACCTGTTGACCTTCGCCCGCAAGCGCCAGAGCACGCGCATGCTGGTCGATCTCAATCAGATCGTGCGCGAGACGCTGGCCCTCCGCGCTTACGAGCAGCGTGTCACGAACGTGCAAGTCATCCATGCCCTGGCGTCGGGACTGCCCCAAGTGTTCGCCGACGGCCACCAGGTGCAGCAGGTGCTGCTCAATCTCGTGATCAATGCGGAGCAAGCGATGCTGAGCGCCAACGGCCGCGGCACCTTGGTGGTGCGGACGTGGCACGACGGCGAGCGGAAGTCGGTGGTGATCGAGGTGAATGACGATGGACCGGGGGTGCCCGACGAGGCCCAAGGCAAGATCTTCGACCCGTTCTTCACCACCAAGGAGGTCGGCAAAGGCACGGGACTCGGCCTGACCGTGGCGTACGCCATCGTGCAGGAGCACGGTGGACGCATCTGGCTGAAGTCGCCGACCGGCGCGGGCGCCTCGTTCTTCGTCGAGCTGCCGGTCGTCGCGCCGAATCTTCAGAGCATCAAGACCATGCCCCAACCCGTGTCGCTCGACGCTTTCAAGGGCCGGCACGTGCTGGTCGTCGAGGACGAGCCCGCGTTGGCCCTCGCCGTCGCCGAGGCGCTCGGCGACGCGGGCTTCGTCGTGGACCGTGCGGGTGATGGTGAAGAGGGGCTCACCCGCCTCTCGGAGGCCACCTTCGATCTGATCGTCTGCGACTTGAAGATGCCTCGAATCGACGGCATGCAGTTCTATCGCGCCATGGCCGCCGCCACGCCGACGCTGGCGCGTCGCGTCATCTTCGTCACGGGCGACGTCGCCGGCACCGACGCGGAGCGGTTCCTGGAAGAGACCGGCTGCCGGTGGCTGTCCAAGCCGTTTCGGCTCGGAGACTTGCTGCGTGCCGCGCGCGACACTCTCTCGTAAGGCACCACGACCCCGGGCTCGTGACGGCCGAGCGCCGGTATCGCGCTGGGTCTCAGCTCGGCCTTGACCATCTTGGGACGGGCGAACGCGAGGATGGCCGTCTTCATGGTGGCCGCCGCCGTCGCCGGCGCGAGATCGGTCCCGAGCGCGTCACGCAGGCGCCGCAGCGCCCGCGCGTGAAGCTGCGAGACCCGCGACTCGTTCACGCCGAGCTCCGCGCCGATTTCCTTCATCGTGACTTCGCCGTAGTAGTAGAGGCCGATGACGCGGCACTCGCGCGGCGGCAAGCTCGCGACCGCCGCGCGCATGCGGTCTTCCACTTCGAGACGCTCGTAGGCATGATCGGGCCGCTCGGGTTCCCCGGGCGCGAGGACCGCCGGCAATTGCGACTCGTCGACATGATCCCCGCAGGAAAGCGGTGACGTCGACTCGATGGTGTTGATGCGAACGATCGTCTTACCCAAGCGCTTTTCGTCGGCGCCCATCGCCGCCGCGAGATCGGCCACCGAGGGCTCGTGCCCGAGCACGGCGCGCAGTTTCTCACGCGCGGCCTCGAGCTCGCGGCGGACGCGCCGCACGCCCCGCGGCCATGCGTCCTTTCGCAGTGCGTCGATCATGGCGCCGCGCACCCGACGCTCGGCAAAGGTCTCGAACTTGATACCGCGACCCTCGTCGAAGCGGTGCGCGGCGTCAATCAGTCCGATGACGCCGTCCTGGACCAAGTCGCCCAAGTCGATGGAGTGCGGCATGGTGGCCGCCATGCGACGGGCGAGCGCCTCGACAAATGGGAGGCCGGCTTCGACGCGGGGATTTGCCTCTGCTACGCGATCGACGTTCATCATGGGCTCCTAGTGACACCAACCGGCCCGCTCGAGGCCGTCCGGGGGAAAGCGCGTCGGTGTCAGTCTGGGGGAGACCCGAGCGCTGGTTGCTCAGCCATTAGGCAACGGCAGTGCCATCTTCGTGCAGCCGTGTGGCGGTGCGTGCAGCAGAGCCGGATCGTGGCCGTAACCCATTGATTCTGCTGACCTTTTTACGAGACTGCCCGAGACTGCACGCCGACGACACTCGCCCGAATGCCCCACATTTTCGCCACGCCCTTGACGGTACTTCTGTGGCGGACGTCAAGTGATTGGCCATTTAATTACGTAATTCGTATACAGATCACATTTTTGGCCCTCACGCGTCTCGGGGGGGCGCCGAATGGCGCAACCGCAGGTGACGCTACGGTGACGCCAGGTGTCGGCCGGGTGTACTGAGGAGGAGAAGCTGGCGGGGTGGGACTCGTAAACACGGCAATTCTTGAGAGATCTCGAAGGAACGCTTCGAACGGCCAGAGCGCCTGAGTCGCGTCAGAACCCGCGGGGGCAGAAGAGCGTAGGTGGGTGGGTCGAATCGCTCGGCGTGGGCGAATGCCACGCCGAGCTCATCGTTCAATCGGGCAACCGGGGTACGGCGTGCCGTTTTCTCTAACGAACCGGTCGAGATCTCTCCCGTCGGCTTTCCGACATGGGGAGCTGCCGGCGACGCTCACGCGGCGGGCGTCGACGTCGCCAACCGTTGGGCACCGTCGGGCTGCCGCCACAGAGTGTCGACAAAGATGCGAATGCTGCCGCCGGCGGTTCGGATGTATTCGACCTTCCCTGCGGCAATCCAGTTGTAGATCGTTCGTCGGCTGACGCCGACCATCTCACATGCCTTCATGATGCTGACTGTCTGCCTGTCGACCACGGCTTGCCCTCCAAGCTGTGGTATCGGCACGTGCCAGAGCAGGATTAGGCGAGAAAGGCTTGACAGCTCATCTCGCCGCCGTCAAAATTTCGACGCATCCTCTAAATGGCTGACAATCAAACACATCTGCTCCTTGTAGACGATGAAGAGGCGCTGAGGGCGGTGACCGCCGAGCGTCTCGCGGATCACGGGTTCAAGGTCCGCCAAGCGGCCTCGGGCGAAGAGGCCCTCGCCCTCCTCAACGACTTCGCCTTCGACGTCATCGTGTCCGATCTTCGCCTGCCGGGCATCGATGGGCGCCACGTGCTCGATGCCGCGATGACCCGTTACCCGGGCATAGTGGCCATCGTCGTTACCGGCTACGGTACGGTGAAGGATGCTGTGGACGCCATCAAGCGGGGGGCGATGGACTTCGTTGCCAAGCCGTTTCAGTTCGAAGAGCTGCTTCACGTTCTGCACTCAGCGCTCGAGCAGAGGCGGCTCAAGAACGAGAACGCCTATCTTCGCCGCCAGCTCGACGAGCGGTTCGGCTTGGGGGCGATGGTGGGGCGGAGCGAGCCGATGCGCGCGCTCTTCCAGCTCCTCGAGACCGTGGCGCCGACGACGGCCACTATTCTCATCACGGGCGAGACCGGAACCGGCAAGGAGATCGTGGCGCGTGCGATCCATCAGACGAGCCCGCGGCGGCCGCAGCGGTTCGTTGCGATCAACTGCAGCGCCATCCCCGAAACGCTGCTCGAGGCCGAGCTGTTCGGACACGTCAAGGGTGCGTTCACCGGGGCGGTGGGTCTGCGCCAAGGGCGGATCGAACAGGCCGACCGCGGTACGCTCTTTCTGGATGAGGTCGGCACGATGAGCATGGCGTTGCAAATGCGCCTGCTGCGCGTCCTGCAGGAACGGGAGTTCGAGCGAATTGGCGACACCAGGACGATCAAGGTGGATACGCGGGTTGTGGCGGCGACCAACTCGGATCTCCCGAAAATGGTGAAGGAAGGAACGTTCCGCGAGGATCTCTACTATCGGCTCAACGTCATCGCCGTTCATTTGCCGCCGTTGCGCGAGCGAAGGGAGGATGTGGCGTTGCTCGTCCGGCGCTTCGTCGAGAAGTTTGTGGCGGGCGGCACACGGGCGGGTGCCCCGCCCGTGGTGGTGTCGCAGGATGCGATGCGACGGCTGATGGCCTACGCGTGGCCCGGCAACGTGCGGCAGCTCGAGAAC
>JAIVJN010000034.1 GCA_020200025.1 Acidobacteriota bacterium
TTTTCCCGCCTTACCTGACCAACACGGTCGCCATCGTCGCCGCCTTGTCGGCGAGCTTGCCGGCGAACACCAAATTCCCCGTCTTGAGCGCCTCCTCCGCTTGCTGCAGAAAGCGGCGCGCCGTCTCGTACTGTGTCCGGCCGTCGCTGTCGAGACCGTCCAGGTTGATGCGCGCGAGGTTGCGGCCGGTGTTGCCGACCAGGGCGCGGATCGAGGCTTCGGTCTTGGCTTCGGTGCCGGGCGCGGGCTTGAGGGTCAGCGAGGGCGAGGGCGGGGGGCGCGGGCGTGTCGGCTCACTTCGAGCCGGCCCGGTCTTGGCGGTCTCGACGTCCGCTCGTGCCTCTGGGCGGACTTCTTTCGGCGGCGGTGGAGACGACTCCTCGACCGGCTCGGGCTCGACCGGCGGAGGCGGTTCTTCCGCCTCCTCTTCGTAGATGGCAACGATGCGGGGCGGCGGTGGCGGCGGCACGAGCTCCGGCAGCGGGAGCTCGACCTGCGCTCGCGGCTTCGCGCAGCCAGCGGGGAAAAGGCTGGCGCCGAGGCACGCCGCGAGGAGGCATCGCCGCATACCTCATCCTACCGCGCGACGGGCAATTTGATCACGAATGACGTGCCTATCCCCGGGGTCGACTCGACGTCAACGTCCCCGTGGTGCAGTTGGATGGTACGGTAGACGAGCGACAGCCCAATGCCGGTCCCGCCCTCCTTGGTCGTAAAGTACAGGTCGAAAATCTTCGCCAGATGTTCGGGCGGAATACCCACGCCCGTATCTTGCAGTCGAAGCTCGATGCGTCCGTCGCGGGCGGTATGAAGGCCCGCGGCGAGGCGGCCCCCGTTCGGCATGGCTTGGACGGCGTTCTTCACCAGATTGAGCAGTGCCTGGCGCAGCATCGTCGAGTCGGCTTCGACTTTTGCCAGACCAGGCTCGACGGTGATCTCGAGCGATACGCCGACGAGCTTGGCTTCCGCGCTGATGATCCTGAAGATGTCAGCGACCACGTCGGCCAGGTCGACCGGCCCCAACGTCATCTCCTCGGGGCGGGCAAACTTCAGAAACCCCTGCACCACGTCATCGAGCCGTCGAATCTCACGGCCGATGACATCGACGTGCTGAACCGCCGGCACTGCGGCGGTGTTGCCAGCGAGCTTCTGCCGCAAGAGCTCGAGGTGGATCGTCATCGCATTGAGCGGGTTCTTCACTTCGTGCGCGACGCCGGCCGTCAGGCGGCCGAGCGCCATCACGCGGCGCGAAAGCTCCAGAAGCTGCCGCCGCTTGGCGCCGTCGGGCGTCACCGAGCGAAGCTGCTCGGTGACGCTCGCGAACACGTCGCCGAGATCCTTGAACTCGTCGTCTTTGAGGTCGAGCGTCACGCCGAGCTCGCCGCGGCCGAGGCGCGACAGTCCGCTCTGGATCACGTGGATGGGTCGCAGCACGACCTGCGAGAGCAGCGTGGCCACAGCGATGGCGACCAGAAGCGCGATGCCGGCCACCACCGCCGCGGGCCCGAGCGAGGCGTCCAAGCGGTCGCGCACCAGTAACGTCGAGACGCCAATCGTGATCTCGCCGAACGGCGCCTGGTCGAGCAGAATCGGCTGCCGCCAGGCCAGTGTCTGCCGGGTGGAATAGACGGCGAGCAGCTGCTCGAATCCGCTCTCGGCCAGGAGCTCGTCTAGCGCACGTGCCTCGGCCACTTTCTGCCCGATGAACGCCGGATCACTGTGCGCCACGATCCACCCGCTCGTATCGACGATCGCCGCATACGTGACCTCTTGCGAGTAGATGGCCGATTCGAGCATGGAGCGCACCCCCGAATCGGATCGGATCGCCTGATACACGGTGTCGGGATTGGTCATCACCACTTCGCGCGCCCGATGGAACACGAAGTTGGCCAGCATCTCGCCCCGCGCACGGCTCTCTTCGAGGAGCACGCGCGCCAGCACGATCAAGTGGACGACGCTCAGCACCACCGCGACGAGGACCACGATGGAGGTGACGCCGACGACTTGTTTCTGTTTTATGGACAGCATCGCCAATCAGGTGCGTTGGGTGCGTGAGGTGCTCAGGTACTTGGGTGCGGTGCGAAGGTGCACCTACGTACCTGCGTACCTGCCGCACCCGTCGCACCCGTTTCAGGCCCCCTGCTTCATCCGATTGAGCTTGTTGTGCAGCGTCTTCAGGCTGATGCCCAGCATCTCGGCGGCGCGTGTCTTGTTGCCGGCCGAGGCCGCCAGGGTGGCGACGATCAGCTTCTGCTCGGCCTCATCGACCGTCATTCCCGGGAGAATCGTCACTGAGTTGGGCGAATCTGGTTCCGCCGCCGGGCTCGGTCGCGTGCCGAGCGCCGGGAGGAGTGAGGCTTCGATGAACTCGCCTTTGGCAAGAATCGTGGCGCGCTCGATGACGTTCCGGAGCTCTCGGACGTTGCCCGGCCAGTCGTACTGCTCCAGGAGATCCATCGCCTCGTGAGCGACGGCTCGCACATTCCGGCGGTCCCGGGTATTGAACTCGTCGATGAACGCCTGTATCAGCAACGGCAGATCGGCCTTGCGTTCGCGCAGCGGCGGGAGGTCGATGGTGAAGACGTTGAGGCGATAGTACAAGTCCTCGCGCAGCTTGCCGTCTCGAATGGCGTCGAGCGGGTTGGCGTTGGTCGCCGCCAGCACGCGAACGTCCACTTCCTGCTCGACGCGCCCCCCCAAACGGCGAAAACGTCGCTCTTGCAGCACGCGAAGCAGCTTGACCTGCGTCGCCGGTACCATCTCGGCGATCTCGTCGAGGAACAGGGTGCCGTGATCGGCAAGCTCGAAGCAGCCCGCACGCCGATCGAGTGCGCCGGTAAACGCGCCCTTTTCATGTCCGAAGATCTCGCTCTCGAGCAGCGTCTCGGGAATCGCCGCGCAGTTGATGCCGACAAACGGCGCCTGCACCCGCGGACTCAACTGATGCACGGTCTGCGCGACCAGCTCCTTGCCGGTCCCCGACTCGCCGATGATGAGCACCGAAGCGGGCGTCGGCGCCGCCTGCTCGATCACCTGATAGATCTTCCGCATCTTCGAGCTGTTGCCGATGATGCGGCCGTAGGCGCCTATTTCGCGCAACTGGCGCCGCAGCGCCAGGTCGACCCGCTTCTGCGCGTTCAGCTCGGCGACGGTCGTCAATTCGGCGCGAAGCGCACTCGTCTCGACGGGCTTGGTGAGATAGTTCCTCGCCCCACGCTTCAAGGCCTCGACTGCCGTTTCGATCGTACCTTGCGCCGTCAGCATGATCACCTGGATCTGCTCGTCATCGTCCTTGAGCGCTTTGAGCAGCTCGAGCCCGCCCATCTGTGGCATCACGAGATCGCTCACGACAATGGAAGGACGGAAGGCGGTGACGAGTGCCAGTGCCTCCTGCCCGTTGGCGGCGGAATCGGCGGTGAAGCCCCACGTGCGTACGAGCTCGGTGAGCCCTTCGCGCGTCGCCGTATCGTCTTCGACGATGAGCACGCGCTCGGACTGGGCCGCGCTCTTGCTCAGTTCAGGCACAATTCGAGTGTACCATCGCTGCGGTGTTTCCCGAACGGCGCCGCGCCCTCCTCGAAGTGCTGGTCTGCTCGGGATATCCCACGCAACTTGTTCTCGCGCTCGTCTTGCGACTCGCAGGCGTGATCCCAATCGACGACAGCGGACGACTCTCGGCGTCGTTCGTGTTTGCGCTCTCGATGCTCGATGCGATCGTTTTGATGAGCTTAGTGCTGTACTTCCTGCGACGGAGCGGCCAATCGCCGACGGCGTTGTTTCTCGGCAGCCGCAGCGTGCCGCGCGAGCTTGGGTTGGGAGTGCTGCTGCTGCCGCTGACATTCGGCTTGGTGTTCGGGCTACTCGGTCTCGTGCACGCGGTGGCACCGGATCTCCGCAACGTACCGCAGAACCCGCTCGAGGCGCTTCTGGCCACCCGCGCCGGGTTCATCGCCTTGATCGCCGTCGCGCTCGTGGCGGGCGGCCTGCGCGAGGAGTTGCAGCGTGCGTTCCTCCTGCACCGCTTCGAGCACCATCTCGGCGGACGCACGATCGGGCTCGTCGTGACGAGCGTCGGATTCGGGTTGGGCCATACGCTGCAAGGTTGGGATGCGGCGATCGCGACCGGCGCGCTCGGGTTTCTGTGGGGTGCGCTCTACATGGCTCGCCGCAGCACTGTAGCGCCGATCGTGAACCACGCGCTCTTCAACGGAACGGAGTTGATCGGGGCGTTTGCGAGACTTCAGAGCATGGCAGATGTTTAGACCTCCGACCGCCGATCGATTGTAGATGGCAGATCGGCGATCGATGAATCGATTTACCAGATTGGACGATCAAATCGATATCCCGAGCCGCGCGTTCTCGGAAATGGACCCGATCCCGACATTCGGTCAATCGAATCTGCGATCGTCGATCGCACATCGACAATCAATCTGCAACCTGAAGATCTGAAATTCTCACGATTTCCGTGCGACGTCTGAGATCGGACAACCAGTCGGTAATCAGCTCGCGCCGACGCTCGCCGGCAAGGCGCTCGCGGATGAGAGGAACCGCGGCATCGAAGGAGACGCCGCCCTGCTCGAAATCGAGGCGATGCTCGTTGTAATACGCCAGGACCTCCTGATCGTTCGGCATGCCGGCGGCGGCGAAGCGTTGATCCAGGTAGGCGGCAATACGAAGGTCGTCGCCGATCCAGACGCGGAGCCGCTGGTCGGAGAAGCCGCCCGCCTCCATCGCGCTGCGAAAGGCGTCAGTCGAGGCAAAGCGTTCTCGCGAGAAGGCCACTCGCTGGTCCACGGCCGCGTCCGGTGGCTCGGGTGGGGCATAGTGCTGCACTTCGCGCAGCATCAAGGCGCGATCGATGAGACGCGACGTCGCAGAGTCGATCGGATCGAGCCCCGCTTCCGTCTCGACGAGCCGCAGCGCGATCGCCGCGCGCACGTCGGAGAGCGTGATGACCTGATCGCCCACGATGGCGACCGTGCGCTCGATCAGCTCTTGTGCCGAGACGGAAAAGCCGGCGCCTACCGCACGCTCCACGCCGGAGGCGGTAGGGGGCAGGCGGGGAAGAGGCAGAAGACAGATGGCAGCAGGCAGAATCAGCGCCCGTGCCGTTCTCGAGAGGCCGATCACGAGGCCCAAGGTCTTGCTCGTGAGCATCGCCTCAGTAGCCCTGAAACCGCGCTTGGCGTCAAGCCCTAAAGGCAACGCCTTCGGCAGGCGGCCGGCGGCCCGCCTTCGCTCGCTCGGGCACACGCGAGCTCCGGCGCGCTGTCAGGCGTGTTGTCAAAACGCCTGGCCGATCGAGACGTGCAGAATGGCGCGGCGCTCACGGTTGCCGTTGGCGAGGACGCGGGGGTCGAGCTTGAAGCCCAGGTCGACCCGCAACGGGCCCAGCGGCGAGCGGTAGCGAATGCCGAACCCCGTGGCGCCCCGCACGTCCGACAGATCGATGTCGCTCGCCAGCTTGTAGACGTTGCCGGCATCGGCGAAGCCCACCAGCCCGAGCCCTTTCCAGTAGGGAGATCGCAACTCGGCATTTATGACGAGCAGACCGTTGCCTCCCGCGGGAAAGCCTTTCGGATCCAGCGTCTGGTTGGTCCCGAGCCGGTCGAGGGCGAAGCCGCGGACCGTCGTGTCGCCCCCGGCAAAGAACCGCTCGCTGGCCGGCAGCTCTTTGACCGTGACCGTCACGGGCGCGCCGCTTTCGTCCACCTGGAGGACGTCGCGTGCGTAGCCACGCGCCAGGCCCAGTCGCGCGCCGGTGACCAGCACGAAGCGGCTGCTTCCCGGAAGGCTGCGGTAGTAGAAACCCTGGGCGAACGCTCTGACGAAGCCAACTTCCGAGCCGAAGGCGCGGACGGCGGTCGAGCCGTCCAGCCCGACCACCGTCCCGCGTTGCGGATCGAGCACATCGTCGCGCGTATCGCGCAGCACCGATCCCGTCAGCGTCGACAACCGGACCTGCGGGAACAGCCGATCGATCGCGGGCTGATCCTCGGCGGCAATCTGGGTGTCGAAGAGCTTCGTGCGATCGAAGGTGTAGCGGCCGCTCACCGTGACCATCTGCGCCAGACGCCTGGCATACTCCGCGCGGATGCCGCGGCGCCTGAAGCTGTAACTCGCACGGATGGCCTGTTCGACAAAGCCGGTGAGCTGGACGTCGCCGGGCGTTCGGAATGCGCGCGGCTCGCGAAACGTGCCGACAAAGCGATATTCGTTGAACCCGTACTCCCCCGTTGGATTCGGGGTCTCGACACTGGCGTTGCGGCGCCGAAACGACGCGCGGGTGAACAGCGTGAGGGAACGGTTCTTCCCCCACAAATTGCGGCGGCCAATCTCGAAGAACGCGCGGGGCGCAACCTCGAAGCGGTCGTCAGCCACCCCATCGACGCCGGGCCGAGGACGCCGCTGCAGCTCGACTCCGCCGCCATACGATACCGTCGTCGAAGGCGCCTCCTCGACTTCGACGAGCACGTCGCGATTGGCGCTCGCCCCGTGTGGCAACTCGGTGATTCGCACCCGCCGGAAGAGCCCGAGCGCGCTCAACCGCCGCTGGCTCTCGACCAGACCTTCCTCGCCGAGCGGCGTCCCCGGTGTCAAGACCACTTCACGCCTGATCACGTCGGCACTCGTCCGCTCATTGCCCGAAACGAGCAGGTGGTCCACCCGTGCCTGAGCACCTTCGCGAACCGTCCACCGCAGGTTCACCCGATCGCCGTCCTCGGAGATTGTTGGCTCCGCCTGAATGGTCGCGCGCTGAAACCCTTCGTTGCGGTAGAGGCGCTCGAGGCTCTCCCGATCGGCAGCAAGCTGCGGCCGGTAGAACGGTCGCCCGGGCACGAGACCGAGGAGAGGCCGGAGACGCGCCTCCTCGATCGCCGACGCACCGTCGATCGCCACCTCGCCCACCAGCGTTCGTTGCCCCTCGCTGACCACGAGCTGGACAGCGACGGGGCGATAGGTGACGCCATCGGAGACGACGGCAGGAAGCACGGGCGTGTCGACGGTGACGGTCGCGCCAGGAAATCCACGAACCTGATAGAGCTCCGTGATTGCGGAAGCTATCGTCGCGACGCGATCGGCGATGAAGGGCTCGCCGACGGTCAGCTTCAGCAGGGGAGCCAACTCCTCGGCGGTGAGAGCGGCGGTCCCCGTGACCTCGACCGACGCGATCCGGTGCAGCGGCCCTCGCTCCACCGTAAAGGTGAGCACGACCTCATTGTCTTTCTCGGTTCGCACATACCGAACGGTCGCATCACGATAGCCCTCTCCACGGAGATAGCGTTCGATATTGCGGACCGCGTCTTCGAGCAGATCCTCTTCCACGGATCGTTCCTGGCGAATGGGAACGAGATCGTCCCGCCGGCCCTCGGGCAGCGGCTCGCCGGCAAAGACGACTCGAACTCGCGGGCCAGGCTCGTAGGTAATCGTGAGAGAGGCCGTGGGCGCATCTTCGGCGAAGAGCTCGGCGTGCTGGATCTCCGCTTCGTAGTAGCCGAGACCGCGCAGGCGCTCTTCGTCACGTTCGAGGCGGCGCTCGAGCTCGGGCCGGTCGTACGGCTGGCCCACCCGGACGCCCAGGCGTTGCAGCACGGCCCGCTCCGATTCGAGCGGCGTACCGCGAAGCGTGACCGCGGCGATCGTCGTGCGAACGCCTGGATTGACGATCAGCTCGATCGCGGCGTCATTGGAAGCCCGCGCCGGCGTCAACCGAGAGGTGATGGACGCGCGGTGATAGCCGCGATCGGCGTAGAAGCGTTGCAGGGTCTCGATCATCGCCGGCACCCGGGACGGCGACAACGAGCGGTCCGGGCGAGCGGCCAGCACGGTCTCGAGCTCCGCGTCGGAAAAGATCGGAGAGCCCACGAAACGCACACGGGTTGGACGCTGAACGGGCACGAGCGACCAACGCAAGATGACGCCCCCGCCACCCGTGTCGTCCGCCTCGGAGGCGTACACGCGAATGTCTTCGAAGCGGCGCAGGCCGGTGAGATGATCGATCGTCTCGCGCACATCGGCCTGCGTCAACAGCTCGCCCGTGCGTGTTTCGATCAGCTCGAGCACGGCTGGGTCGTCGATGACGGCGCCGCCAACTTCCACCTGGATCGCGACGAGACGCCGGCCGAGGAAATTGATGATATCCGCGTCGGCGAGCGCAGGCGAGCAGACGAGCGCGAGGATCAGGACGGCGACGCGCACGAGCATCAGAACGCGTGCCTCTTGCGAACTTCGAGCGCGTAGGTCCGATCTTCGTTCTGCGACAGGACCCAGGCCAGCGTGTCGCTCTGGTCGTATTCGAGGAGGATGATCTCGTCGTTGTTGATCGAGGACAGGCTGCGGGCGTAGGTGAGATATACGCGCTCCGAGATGCGCTTGCCGATCGTGACCCTGGCCGCCGGGTTGACGTTGAGTCGTGAGGACTGCTGGTAGGGATCGACGAGCAAGGGCGTGATCTGAAAGGTGTCGACGCCGAAGGTCTGCTCCACGACCTTCCCCACCTCGTTCGACAGTGCCCCGGTGAGTGCGCGCGTGGCTCGTGCCTCGAGCAGGCGCTGCTCGCGCTCGTTGCGCTGCTGCAGCGACGCCAGCTCGAGATCCTGGCTCGGCACCGCGTCGCTGAAGAGCAGCGTCAGGATGTCCATCTGTCGCGGCAGCGGCGGGTCGGAGCTGAACTCGGGCTGCAGGCGATCGGTCGTGCCCGTCATGCGCAGCGTCACCTGATAGGTCTGCTGCGGAACCCGAACGCGAGTCTGCGCCTCGATGTCGAAAAATGGCTGGATGCGATTGGGGTTGGTGAAGTCGAGGCTCCCGCGCGTGACGACATAGCGCCGCCCTTCGAAGCGGACTTCGCCTCGCTCGATGTCGGCGCGGCCAAAGAGCAGCGGCCGATCGAAGGTGCCGCGCAGCGTCAGATCGGCGCTCGCGACGATCCGTGCTTGCTCGTTGTCGATACGCAGCGTCGAGGGCGCCACGATCTGGATGTCGTATCGGAGAGGAACGGTCGAGGCAGCGGCGACGGCCCCAGGCACCGCCAGCGTTTTGTCGGCCCCAAGGTCGAGGACGTTCGTCGACCCGCCAAGTCCACCCGCCCAGGTGGCGCTGTCGACCAACACGGTGCCGGTCAAGACCGGCGACTCGGCCGGCCCTTGGAGCGTAAGTGTAACGTCGACGACCGAACGCATGCCCTCGGGAAAGCGCACGCCCAGATCGTCGCCCGAGGCAGTGACATCGACGTCGACGAGCCGGTAGCCGGCGATGCCGATGCGTCCGTCGAAGCGAACCGGGCCGCCACCGAGCCGAGCTGACACGCCCTCGAGGCGAATGCCCGAGGCGTTGAAGGACACGATCCCGTTGATGGCCTCGAGCGCATGCGGGAAGGAGAAGTGTCGGAGACGGCCTTCTGTCAGCAACGCCTGGCCGGAAATCTGCGGCTGGCTGACGCTGCCACCGATGAGCGCCGTGACGTCGGCACGGCCAGAGCTGCGAAGGTCATGGACCACGCCCTGCAAGACGGCGAGGTTTGCCGCACCCTGGGCTTGGAGCGAGAGGGCTTGGCGCCCGAGATCGACGGTGCCCGTGAGGTCGAGCGCGGTGTCGTCACCGACCAGGCGCAGGTTGCGAATCTCGAGGCCCTGGCCCTCGACGGCCACGACGATGGGACCCTGATTGCGCAACTGATAGTCGAACAGTCGGAGGTCGAGCTGCTCGACGGAGGCATCGATGCGAAGCGCCTCGCGGTTGTAGAGCGCGCCGACGACGCGGACCGTCCCGCTGGCGACCGCCGTGGTGAACGGCGACAGCGTGGGCTGGAAGGCGCGCACGTACGGATCGAGCGAGGTATCGGTGACGCGGAACGACAGCTCCGCATCGCCGCCCTCATTGAGCGCCACGCGTCCGCTGCCGGAAAGGGCGAGGCGTGGAGACGCTGCTTCGAGCTCGTAGGTGAGGACCCGTTCGCGCACCGCCAGGCGGCCGGTCACCTGGCCGATCCCTTCGTCGCCGAAAAACACGTCGTGGACGGCCACCTTGACGTCGAAGCGCGGATCGTCGAAGGT
>JAIVJN010000454.1 GCA_020200025.1 Acidobacteriota bacterium
CGCATACCCCATCCTGCGCAGATCGAAGTTCTCCAGGATGTTGAGCGTTTGCAGCAGCACCGGCCCCTGGCTGCCGAAGGCGTGCTTGTAAACGGTGTAGCCGCGATAGGTGGTCTTGGCGGGCTCCTCGATGCGCGCATAGAAGTCGGCAAAGTCGGTGTCGTCGAACGGGGCGCCGTGCTTCTGCAGAAACGCCACCATCTCGCGCGCAAGGTCGCCCTTGTAGAAGCGATCGCGAGCGGCGGCCACACCTGCAGCACGCCCTGTGCTCGTCGCCCCGCGTTCGGCCTCGACCATCCGCCGCAGCGTCCGGGCCAGCGCGGGCAGCATGATCGTCTCGCCCGGCTTGTACCGCGTGCCGTCTGGCTTCAGCCAGTAGGCCTTGTTCCCTGGCCACTTCTCGAAGAACTCGAGCTGATTCTCGATCGCGCGCGCGGTGCTGGCGCGCATGGGGAAGCCGTGCTCCGCGTAGGCGATGGCCGCGCTGGCGACCTCTTCGAAGCTCATCGTTCCCCAGCGTTCGAGCACGGTGAGCGCCGCATGCAGCGCACCCGGAATCACCGCGGGGTCGAGGCCCTCGCCCTTGAGCGTCTTCTGCTGCGAGCGATACCACTCGAGCGTCGCCCCCTTCGGTGCCCAGCCCTGGCCGACGATTGACGTGACTTGCTTCTCGCTTGTCGGATAGACGAGGACGAGCGCTTCACCGCCCAGGCTGTAGAGATCCTGCTCGAGCACCCCGCCTGCCAGCAGGGACGCGACACCCGCATCGAACGCGTTGCCGCCCTCGAGCAGAATGCCAAACGCAACGGCCGTCGTGAGCGGATGGCCTGTCGAAACGCCGCCCGATGGTCCCATGACCAGCGGCCGCAACGCCGAACCGGCCGGCTGTTGATCCTGGATCGGCACCTGTCGGGCGCTCGACGCGCCGCTCGACAGACACAGTGCGACGATGGCCGACGTGAGGATGAGCGGCGTCGAGCGGGTCATCACAGATCCTCCTGGGCGCTGGACTACGAGCCCGACCGCCCTCACAAGAACACTCGTGCCATGCCGATGCCCGGCACTCGCCTCGAGCGTTGTCCAGGCGAGGGCCTCGAACCCATCTAAGTACTAAGCGGAAGGTTACTCCGACGACGTGGCCGGCTGCATCTCGCCGAGCATCGTTGGAATGAGCTCCGAGACCGTTGGATGGATCGGCACTGCATGCTGAAGCACTTCGTATGGCACGCCGGCATTCATGATGTCGAGTACGCCGTGAATGGCTTCATCGCCGCCCGTGCCCAGAATGGCGGCGCCGAGCACCCGTCGCGTCTCGGCGTCGACCACGACTTTCATGAAGCCCTGCGTCTCACCCTTCTCGATGGCGCGACTGACGCGGCTCATGGGGCGTTGGCCAATCAAGAGCGGTCGACCGCTCGCCCGTGCCTGGCCTTCGGTCATCCCGACTCGGCCGAGGGGTGGATCGATGTACAGCGCATAGGCGGGAATGCGGTGGCTCACCTGCCGTCGCTTGCCGTCGAGCAGGTTGGCTGCCACGATCTCGAAGTCGTTATAGGCAGTGTGCGTGAACGCACCCCGACCGTTGCAGTCGCCGAGCGCCCAAACGCCAGGCACGTTCGTGGCCAGACCCTCGTCAACGCTGATGTAGCCGCGGCCGTCGGTGGCGATGCCGGCCCGATCGAGCCCAAGATCATCGGTGTTCGGCCGGCGGCCAACCGCGAGCAGGACGTGCGATCCGACGACCTCCGGTTCGCCTTCGGTGCAGTCCATTGAGACCTTCACGTCGCCGCGCTCGTGCCGCGCGACGTTGATGCATTCAGCACCAGTACGAACGGTAATGCCTTCGCCCGCCAAGATGGCTCTCACCGCGGCGGTGACCTCCGCGTCTTCCCGAGCGATCAGGTGGGCTCCTTTCTCTACGATGGTCACCTCGGCGCCGAAGCGGCGATACATTTGCGCGAACTCGAGGCCGACGTAACTGCCGCCGACGACGACCAGATGCCGAGGTACTCGGTCCAGCGCGAGGATAGATCCGTTGGTCAAGTACGACACATCAGCAATGCCGGGCATGTCGGGCACGATGGCGCGGCCGCCGGCATTGATGAAGATGCGCGGTGCGGTCAGCAGTTGGTCGCCGACACGGACACGATCCGATGCCTCGAATCGAGCGTGGCCCTCGATCACCGTGCAGCCGGCCATATCGCGCAGCCCCTGCTCGACGCTGGCACGCGCGCTCGCCGTGACGGCATCGGCGCGCGCCTTGACCCGCGCCATGTCGACATGAAATCCACCGTCCAGGACCACACCGTAATCACCGCCACGGCGCGCGAGATGGGCCGCATACGCGCTTGCGACGAGCGTCTTGGTCGGCATGCAGCCCGTGTTGACGCACGTGCCACCGAACAACTTTCGCTCGGCTAGGGCCACCGTCATGCCCGCCGCGGTCAGACGTCCAGCGAGCGGAGGGCCGGCCTGGCCGGCGCCGATGATGATCGCATCGAACCGGATCATGGCAGCGCGACCCCGATGAGCAGCGCGCCTCCGACGGCAACGGCGTCCTCGATGAGGGCGGCAGGCCGATCCCTCCGGAACGCCGCTGCCAGTCGCGCCCGCAAGGCGC
>JAIVJN010000455.1 GCA_020200025.1 Acidobacteriota bacterium
GCGGCGTACTGCCCGGCGTGACCGTCACGGGCACGAGCCCGGCCCAGATCGGTCAGTTGACGACCGTTACCAACGAGGCGGGGATCTTCCGCTTTCCCTCGGTTCCTCCCGGTGAGTACAAGCTGTCCTTCGAGCTCCCCGGCTTCCAGTCGGTGGTGCGCGAAGGCATTCGCATCACCCTCGGCTTCAACGCGCAGGTCAACGTCGCGCTCGGCGTCGCCACGCTGCAGGAGACCGTCACGGTGAGCGGCGAGTCGCCGGTCATCGACACGTCGGCCACGCGCGTGCAGACCAATTACGATCAGCAGGCACTCGCCTCGCTGCCGAACGCGCGCGACATGTGGTCGCTGCTCGCCACGACGCCGTCGATCACGCTCAATCGCGTCGATGTGGGCGGCAGCACGATGGGCACGCAGACCACCTACTTTGCATACGGCTACTCCGGTCAGAACCGCCCGCTCATCGAGGGCATCAACACCACCGAGGGCACCGCGGCGGCCGGCTTCTACCTCGATTACGGCTCGTTCGAAGAGGTGTTCATCGGCGCCGCCGCCAACTCCGCTGAGATGCCGAACCCCGGCGTGCTGACGCAGTTCGTGGGCAAAAGCGGCAGCAACCAACTGGGCGTGAACCTCTACTACGACTACGAGAATGAGGACATCCAGGGCCGAAATCTCGACGACGATCAGGTGATTCCCGCGGTGGGTGCCACGATCCGTGAAGACGGCAATCGTCTGTCGAGCTACAAGAACTTCAACCTTGGTGTCGGCGGCCCGCTCGTCAGAGACAAGGTGTGGGGCCATTTCGCCTATTTGAATCAGCAGAACTCGGTCGCCGCGCCCCCGGCGGGCGTCATTCAGGACGGCACGCCGTTCGACACCAAGCTGTTCAACTACACGGGCAAGGCGACCTACCAGATGAACCAGAACAACAAGTTCATCGGCTACCTGCAACACGGCACCAAGCAGCAGCCGACGCGTACCGACAACACCAACCGCGTCGCGAATGCCCCCATCCACACCACCTTCGAGTCGACCACGCTACAGGACTCGCCGAGCTGGGTGTACAAGGGCGAATGGAACGGCACGCTCGGCCAGAACATGTTCGCCGAGCTCCGCGCCGGGCAGTTCGGCTACAACTTCGGCCTCGACAGCAACACCGAGGCGACGCGCTACGAGGATCTGGCGACCAACGTGATCACGGGCGGCGGGCGTCACTGGCTCAACAAGCGGCGCCGCAATCAGTACACGGGTGCGCTCAGCTTCTTCAAGGACAACTTCGCCGGCGGCTCGCACAACTTCAAGGTCGGCGGCGAGTATCTCGGCGAGTCGGGCAACATCATCTGGGAGCAGTACTATGCCGATAGCGTCGTGCACTACCTGACCAACGGCGTGCCGACGGCCGTGCGCCTCGCCAACAGCGGCACGAGCGCGCAGAACGGGCTGGCGACCACCAGCTTCTTCGTCACCGACACCTGGACGATCGATCGGTTGACGTTGAACGTGGGTGCGCGCTTCGATCGCTACCGCCCGTACCTGCCCGCGCAGACGACGCCGGTGTCGCGCTTCAATCCCGTGGAGCTCACCTACGCAGCGATCCCGGAAGTGATCGTCTTCAATCACCTCGTGCCGCGCTTCGGCGCCACCTACGATCTCACCGGCGAGGGCAAGACCGTGCTCAAGGGCAACTGGGGCCGCTTCTACTTCAACCCGGGCGTGAACCTCGCCGATGCGGTCAACTCGAACACCAGCGACCAGTACACCGACTGGAACTGGAACGACAGGAACGGCGATCGCATCTATCAGGAAGGCGAGGAAACCACCTTCATCCAGCGCGTCGGCGCCGGCGCCGGCTCCTCGCTCAGTTCCAACCTCGAGAATCCGCATACCGACGAGGCCTCGGTGTTCGTCGAGCGCGCCCTCATGGCCGACCTCGGCGTCCGCGTCGGCTACGTGTGGAAACACGACTCCGATGGCTGGCAACGCGACAATGCCAACCGGCCGCTCGACGCCTTCAACGTGCCGGTGACGATCCGCGACCCCGGTCCGGATGGCACGCTCGGCAACGGTGATGACGGTGCAGACATCGCCGGCTTCAACCTGAACCCGGCAAACCTGGCGCTGGCCTCCAACAATGTGGTGGCGACCATCCCGGGCTACGACGGCACCTACAAGACGCTCGAGCTCTCGGCCAACAAACGCTACAGCAATCGCTGGTCGCTGAACGCCGCGTTCTCGTACACCTGGAGCGAGGAGTACGGCAATCTCTACTTCAATCAGCGAACGGGCACCGCGGTCCCTGGGGGGAGCTTCTCGCACTTCGGCAGCTTCCCGGTGAATCCCAACGAGCCCACGTTCAACGAGTTCACCAATTGGAGCGCGAAGTTCTCGGGAACTGCGGATGCCGGCTGGGGCCTGCGCGTGACGCCGGTGCTGAAGACGCAAAGCGGCGCCCCGTATGGCCGCACGATCCTCGGCGCCTTCAACTACAACGCCAGCCAGATCCTACTCGTCGAGCCGATCGGCACCCGTCGTCAGGACACGGTGACGGTGCTCGATTTCCGCGTCGAGAAGCAGCTCGTGTTCGCCACCAAGGCGCGCGTGGGCCTGTTCTTCGAC
>JAIVJN010000274.1 GCA_020200025.1 Acidobacteriota bacterium
CTCGGCATAGTGCGCTTCGATGAACTTGATGTTGGCGGGATTGATGTCCTTGGGCAGCTCCTTGATGGTGCCCGCCTTCTGAAAGCCGTGGGCCATGGAGGCCTGGAGGAACGCCGCCATGAACGTGACGTACTCGCGCGCCGAGAGGCCCGCGGACTTCAGCGCCTTCGAGAACCCCGGGTGCTTGTCGATGCGCGCTGCCATCTCGCTCAGCGTCCCGGTGCCGCTCATCACATCATCGCCGCTCGATCCCTCGAGCTTGGCGAGCTCGGTGCGCAGCTTCTCGAGGCGCTCGGCGTCGGCGTCGGTCAACTCGTCCTTCTCTTCGAGCGCGTCGATCTCCTGCTCGAGCGTCTGCGCCCGGGCGGAGCGCGGGTCGTCCGCGAGTGTCGTCATCAGGTTGGTCACAGCCGCCTCGACCTTCTTCAGCGTCGGCAGCGTGAGCTCGTAGGCGGCAATCTCTTTTTCGTCGGTGGTGGCAGGCTTGGTTTGGCCGGCAGGGGGCGAGACACCGGCGAGGACCAGGATCGAAAGCAGCAGCAATGGACGCATACATCATCTCCACGATGAAACGCGGGCAAATGAGCGAACCGAGCCTCGAAACGACATCGACAGTGTAGCTGCATCGGCGCCGGGCGCTGGCGACGAACACGATCTTCTCGCCACGGCAAATTTAGGTCGAACGCCGCGCCGTGTGATGGTGTTACCGTCGTCGCTTCCATTTGCGGCGCGCGGCCGGCGTCGGCGCCCGCGTCGTCTCTACGCATCGGAGGTCATCATGGCTGAGTCGAATAGTCGCGCGTCGCGGAAGCCATCGCTGTCGCTTCGCCAGGATGTCGCGGCGCTGACGCGTCGCGTCCGACGCCTCGAGCAAGCGCTGCGCTCGACGAAACCGCGCGCCGCGGCGGTCGACGCGGCGGCAGCCGCCCGCTGGGAAAACGAGACCGACGCCGCCCGCCGCCGCGCGTTGGAGGAGTATCACGCGCGCGAACGCGAAGCCTTCATGAGCGACCCGATGATTGGCCCGTTTGTGCGCGCAGCCAAGAAGAAGCGCGATGCGTTCCTCAAGGAGCGAGGATTCGACCCTGAAGAGTAGCGCCAGCCGAAGAATCCGCCCTCTCACGTGCATACTCCCGGGTACGAGAGGAACAAGAAAATCCGCCATTCGCTTACCGGGGCCGCTGCGTATACTGGCGGCATGCGATACCGCTGCCTGTGGCGAGAGGCAGCGCCCCCTGAGCAGGAGCTGGTGCGCATCCTGTCGCCTTGGATCTACGAAGCGAACCAGCCATTCGCCGATTGGTTCTTCGGTGATCCCCATGTGGGTGCTGAAATCACGGCGGAATGGGCGGCGCGGCCGACTTCGGAGTCGTATGTGGGCCGCGCGGTCGTCCAGTTCGACGAGGACACCGCGCGACCCGCGGGATGTTTGATCTCGATGTCGGGTGCCGACCTGGTACGATGCCGGTCGGCCGACTTCGCCGAGTTCTGCGAAGAACTCGGGCCCGGACCCGAAGCGGACAAGATTGTCGGCGAAGTGATCGGCTACTCGCGCGAGCTCTTTCCGGCGGTCGCATCCACCGATCTCTATGTCAGTCGCGTGGCGGTCGACCCGGCTCAACGCGGACGGGGCTTCGGCCGACAGCTCGTCACCTATGCCACCGGCGCGCGGCGCGCGGATGGGTTCCGGACCTGCCGTCTCGATGTCAGTGCAGACAACCTCGGGGCCATCGCCACGTATCGTGCATGTGGCTGGGTCGAGGGCCCGGTGTCTCGCGCAGAGGGTCCGGGCCTCGCTTATCGCATGATGACACTCGCACTCCGGTGATCTAGGCAACCAGGTTGCTCTCGAGATTCGTGAGAGCAACCCCGTAGTTTCACTAACGCCATCGGGTAGAATCCGCCGATGAATCTCAATCGCCGCCAGTTTCTCGGAAGCGCCAGCGTCTTGGCCGTGTCCGCTCGGACTGCGCTTGCCGGTTTCCAGGTCGCGCAGCCCGGCGCCATCTTTCCGGCGGCGGTCCGCGCCGACTTTCCGGCCGTGGCGCGCGAGACCTATATGAACGCGGCCGCCATCCATCCGCTGGGGACGTTTGCCTCGCGTGCGATGGAGCAGTTCATCGCCTATCGTCTGCACGGCCCGGGCGAGGGTCGCGCCGACTTCGGCGTGGACAAGCAGCAGGAGCTCAAGACCCGCTACGGTCAGCTGATCGGGGCCACGGCGCGCGAGGTCGCCTTCACCGCCAACACGTCCGACGGCGAGAACATTGTCGTCATGGGCATGGACCTGCCGAAGAAGGGCGGGAACGTCGTCATCGACGAGCTGCATTTCACAACGTCGCTCTATATGTATAAGGAGCTCGAGAAGAAAGGCGTCGAGCTGCGGATCGTCAAGCACCGCAACTGGGCGATCGACCCCGATGACATGGACCGCGCCATCGACCGGAATACCCGGTTGGTGTCTCTGGCGCTCGTGTCGAACGTCAACGGCTACATGCACGATTGCAAGGCGGTCAGCGCGCTCGCGCACGCTCGTGGCGCCTACGTCTTCGCCGACATCATCCAGGCCGCGGGGGCCGTGCCGGTGGACGTGCGAGCGCTCGGCATCGACTTCGCCTCGTGTGGCACCTATAAGTGGCTGATGGGCGAACGTGGGCTCGGCTTTCTCTACGTGCGCGACGATCTGCAAGGGACGGTTCTTCCGACCACCCGATATGGCCACCGGCAAGTGTCGAACTTCAATCGCGCGAACCTGACCTGGGAGCCGCTGCCGGGCGCCGCCAAGTACGAGACCGGCGGCATTCCGGTTGTGCTCGCCGCGTGTGTGGCCGAAGGCATCAACTATGTGCAGACGCTCGGTCTCGACAAGATCCAGGCGCACGCGAAGACGTTGACCGACCGGCTGCAGCGGGAACTGCCGCCGCTCGGCTACACATCGCTGACGCCGCCCGGAACGGCGACGCCCATCCTCGCCTTCGAGGTGCACGATGCCGCAAGCATGGCGAAGGCGCTGGAGGCGAGTAACGTCGTGGCGACGGTCGTCGCCAACGAGAAGCGCCTACGCTTGTCGGTGTCGGTCTTCACTACGCATGAGGACATCGATCGTGTCGTCAAGGTTCTCGCGTCGGCACGATCGCTCTGACACACCGGTTCGGTCGCTGCGCGCATGAGCCGAAGTATCCGTCACACGTCGAAGTCCCCACCACCGAAGTCGTCGCCTGCATCGCCGCTCATCTCGGCCTCCGCACTCGCGTCCTGGCCCGGGTCCTCTGCCGCAGACGCATCGTGCCGCCCCTGATCGTTGCCGCCTTCGGCCAGACTCGGCTGCTGGTATTCATCAGTGGCGAAGAACTGCTGGGCGACCATGCTGCCGATGACCGTACCGGCAATGCTGGACATGAAGCTGCCGGCGAGCAGGCTGCCAACACCCATCCCTCCACCCCCGCCGAGACCGCCGAACGTGCGCTCGAGCGTGCCCGGTCGACGCATCTCAGCGCGCGTCGCCATCTTTGCCAAGCTGCGGGGGTCGTCGGCTTTCGACGTCCCGGCCACTTGCTCGTATTCCGGTGCATCGGAGCTGAGTTGTTCGAGGACGGTGCGCCGTTGCTCGGGAGAGAGCCGCGCGAACGCCTCCTCGTGCGCCTGCTCGATGGCGTCAGGCGGCGCGGTCTTCAGCAGGTATCTGTAGCGTTCAATGACTTGTGCCGTCAGATACCCGAACACCTCGCCAACTTCCCTTGGCGTCATCGCGTGGCCCTACAGGATCGATCTTCCCAGACTGACCCGTCTGACACGACCGACCCGCTGGTGGTTGGCGCCTACCGCCCTCGAGCCCTCAACGGCGTTGATTATTTTCCAAGCCCGTCGGTCCCGATCGCTTGCGCAAGGCTGGATGGCCCTGCCGTTCCTTGCGTCGATCGTCTCGCTCGTTCATTCCCGAAGCGCGAGCAGCGGATCCACTCGGGCCACGCGGCGGGCGGGTAAATAGCTCGCAATCAGGGCGACGAGCATCAGCACTGCGCCGCCGGCCACAAAGGCGACCGGATCCGCCGGGCTGAGTCCCGCGAGGAACGTGGCCAGCGCCGGCGTGACCAGCAGTGAGGCGGCGACGCCGATCGCAATACCTCCACCAACCAGACGTGCCGCATGACGCAAGACCTCACGATGCAGCCGTCGCGGCGTGGCGCCAAGGGCCATGCGGATGCCCAGCTCCGCGGTCCTCGAGGCGACGAAATATGACACGACCCCGTAGAGCCCGATCGCGGTGAGGAGCACGCCGACGAGCCCGATCGCGCCGACCATTTGTGTCCCCACGCGCCGCATCGTCAATTCGATGCTGGCGGCGTCTCTGAGCGTATCGATGGTGACGTTTGCGGTGGCGTCGAGCTCGCCGATCGCGGCGCGGAAGGCGGGCAGCGTCGCTGCCGGATTGCCTACTGTCCGCGCAATGACCGTCAGTCGCCTCGGGCGCTGCGCGTAGGGATAGAACACGACCGATTTGGGCGCTTCGCCGAGGGTGTCGATCTTGCTGTCACGCACGACGCCGACGATCTCGGCGTCCGATTCGCCGCCGATCTCGATGCGTTGACCGAGCGCGCGCTGGCCGGGAAAGTACGTGTTCACGAACGTCTGGTTCACGATTGCGACCGCAGGCGTTCCGTCACGATCCGTCGCATCAAATTCCCGTCCCTGCAAGACGGGAATCGAGAGCGTCTGGAAATACCGCGGCCCGACGCTGAGGGTGGACGGCCGGGTCCCGGGAATATCGCTGCGGCCGGCGGGGTGAAAGCTGGCGACGAGCGCGTCGCCGCCAAGTGGCACGAGCGCTGTGACAGCAGCCGACTGCACGCCGGGAATCTGTTCGACCCGTTCGACAACCCGATCCGCAAACGCAAGCCGTGCTTCCAGCGGACCACGTACCGGCTCGACGTTGAAGCGCGTCACGACACCGTGATCGAGATCGAAGCCGAGATCGATGCCCACAATCTGCATCTGACTGCGGAGGCACAGCGACGACACCACGAGTAGCGTCAGGGACAGGGCGACCTGACCGACGATGAACGCGCTGCGAAGGTTGACCCGGCCGATCGCGCCCGAGGCTCCCTTCCTGAGTCCGGCGAGAAGGTTCACCCTGCTCGACCGCAGCGCTGGCGCGACACCGCAGAGGAGTGTGGTCAGCGCGACGAGAAAGAGTCCCGAGACCAGCAACTGGCGATCGGGCGAGAACACGCGCTGAAGCGGACCCAGCGAGCCGAGCAAATCCGATCGACTCAGGATGATGGTCAGAGCAAGGCCGGCGGCCGCGCCCAGAAGGGACAACAGGAAGCTCTCTGCGAGCAGCGTCTGGATGACGCGGAAGCGGCTGGCGCCAAGCGCCGATCTGATGGTCAGCTCGTGCTGACGCGCGACTGCCCGTGCCAGAAGCAGACCGGCCACATTGACCGACCCGATCAGCAGTACGAGGCCGAACAGGACGAGCAGCACGATCGGAAACAGCCGGAACCCGACGGGCGTCCCGCGGAACTGCATCGCATTGCCGGGAAACACTTGCGCGGGACGCGACATGCCATCGTTCATCTCGGGGAACCGGCCTTCGAGCGCCGCGCCGATCGCCGTCGCAACCGCCTGCGCGCGCCGAGGCGTGTCGCCCGGCGTCAGCCGCGCGAGGACGCTCAACGTGGGACTTCCGCGATCGTTCAAGGTCGGCAACGTCAAGGCGCTGACCGGCACGTAGCCACTCGGCGCCATGAAGCCGGTGACCGATCGGTAATCCTCCGGCAGGACGCCAATTATTGTGAACGGCTCGCCATCGAGGATCATCGTTTGGCCGATCGCCCGCGGATCGGCGCCGAAGCGGGCATGCCAGTAGGGATAATCGAGGACAATCGCGCGCGGGGAACGTTCCGGCGCGGCCTCGCCGCCGCTGAACGTGCGACCGATTCTTGTGCGGATGCCGAGGCCTGCGAAGAAGTTGTCGGTCACCACCAGAACGCTCATCCGCTCGAGCTCGCCGCCGACGCCGCGATTCATGGCCGACATTCTGAAGCCGACGACGTCGGCGAAGCGCCCGCTGTCGCGCAGGTCGCGATAGTTCTGGTAGGAGAACTGACGGCCGTTTCCGGGCTCGACGCCGACGACGTCGGCCGGGGCCGTCATGGTCGGCTCATGACGGAAGATCGTCGTCACGCCGGCGTACAGCGTCAGGTTGAGCCCGATGCCCAGGCCGAGCGACAGGACGCTTACGGCCACGAGCCCCGGCGCCTTGCGAAGATTACGGGCGCCGTAGCGAAGATCCTGGGCGAGGGTCTCGATCCACCGGATCACTCGATGATGAAACGTTCGCACCATGAGCTCCTCATCGTTGCGAGGCTCTTTTTTTTATCATGGGACGCTGAGGCGCAAATCCAATCCGCCTCTGTGACTCGGCCACCTCGAACGTCACAATAAGTCGTGGGTTCTCGGTGACTGAACATCACGAACCGTCAGGAACTGACGAGCCTAGTCGACGCCTAGAATGCCAGGCCGTAACGCTCGATGATGGACGCGGTGCGTTCGAAGTCAACCTCCACGCCGTAGCGAGCCGCAATAGCCGCCATGGCCACCGGATTGAGCCCGGCGCCGAGTGCATGCATCTCGCGAAACGCCTGCTCGAAGCCACCGGGCGAGATAATCTCGAGGATCCGTGCTGGGACGTCGCCCGCATTCCAGAACGTGTGCCACTGCCCGCGGGGCTTGAAGATCAGGGCGCCGACCTCGCCGAAGACCTCCTCTTCGCCGAGCAGCGCTCCCACCCGGCCTTCGAGCACGTAGCTGTATTCGTCTTCTCGGGTGTGACGGTGCAGAGGCGCCGCCAAGCCTCGAGGCGGCATGAGGTGCTCAACGAGCGCGAAGCCGCCGCCCGAATCCTCGCCGGCGATCATGAACCGGTCGCGGACGGTACCAGGCGCTCCCAAGGTGTCGCCGTCCTGCGAACCCAGCACCCGGATCGTCATGGGAGACCGAGCCTTCGAGACATGTTGGTCTTCTCCGGTTCTCATTGCACGGCCCTCATACCGCGATTAGCCGCCGGGAGGTCACCTGTAAAGGCCGATCATGAGCATCAGCGTGTTCGGGCACTCGACGGATGGTGTCCTCACACGCTCTCGACGCGCGCGCCCGTTCGTTTTGTGGCGCGCGCGGCTCAATTCGTCTGGAGAATGGCCATCGCCACTCGCTTGGGTACCTGTCCCACCGGAATCCGCGCCACTTCTTTTCTCGTCTGCACGTCGATGGCAAACGTCATATTGTCGCCCGCCGCGCCGATGTAGACGTACTTGCTGTCGGGGGTGAAGGCGACCCACTCCGGATGCTGGCCGGCGAAGACGTGCCCGAGCGGCGTCAGATCAGGCAACGAGAAGACATAGGCGTGGCTGTAAACCTTACTTGTCGACCACAAGGTCTTGCCGTCGGGTGAGACGCCGAGACCATGTGCCGGCGCGCCCTGGAGACCATCGGTGTGCGCGTGCTCGCCCGGAACCGGAGGGTGCTCGATGCGACGCATCTCCTTTCCTGACGCGAAATCGACCACCGCAAACCCGTGAAACCCTGAGAGCTGCACATAGATGTTCTTCGTGGATCCGTCCGCATTCTGGTCGAACGTCATTGGTCGGATGCCCGCGCTCATCTTGATCTTCCTCACGAGCATGTCACTCGTCGTGTCGACAATGCTGATCGTGCTCGCGGGAATGGAACCGGCAATCGTGTACTTCCCGTCCGGCGTCACATACACGTTGTGGATCGCGCCCTCCACAGGCGTCGTCTTCACGTTCTCGAGCGATCGGGTATCGATGACGTCGAGCGCGCCGGGCGCCTGCGCGATCCCGACGTACACCTTCGCGCCGTCCTTACTGATCGCCACATTGTTCGGCCGTCCGCTCAGGTGAATCCGCTTCGTGACCTTCAGCGTCCTCGCGTCGACGACATCGAGCGTGTGCAGCGCCTCGTTGCTCAGATAAATTCGGCTGCCATCCGGCGCCGACGTCACGCCGTGAACGATCTCCACATCGTTGATGATGCCGACGACCTTGTTGGTGGACGGATCGATCACGTGGGCATTGTCGCCGGCGGCATTCGTTTGGATGATGCGCACGGCCTTTCCGGGGCCGCCAGAGGGGTCGCCGCGCTGGGATGGCCTGGCAGCCGTCAACGGGACCGACAGCAACGCGATCCCGAGCACCGAGAGCAACCGACGAGACACGTGAAGGCGAGCCATGATGGTCGATGTCCTCTCTCGCGGCATGCCTGGCGTCACCGTACGAAGCGGCGGACCGTTTCGCCGCTGACCCACGAGGCCAGCAGCTGCCACTCGGGGTCCGTCTGCGCATTCCAATGCTTGCCCCCTCCGTGAAACGGATCGCCGCCGGCGTCACGTGCGAGCGGGTGCATCAAGAGGCGGCTGGCCGTGGGACGCCCGGGCGCGACGAAGCGCGCGGCGGATTCGAAGTTCTTCTGCGTCTGCTCCTCGGTCCATGTGGTCGCACCCTCTCCGAGCGCTTGCAGCAGAAACCCACTACCACCGACTCGGACGTGGCACTGCACACAGCGCACGAGCCCTGGACGCTTCGTCAGGAAGAGCGGCTGCACGCGCGTCTTGAAGAACTCGTAATCGAGGGATGCCGGTCGGGATGCATCTGGGGTCGGCGCAGGCTCCTGCGCGACCAGCGCTGTCATCATCAAGACCAAGGCTGCGATCGGCATGGCATCGGAATTCTACCCGAGCTTGGAATCCAGTTGCGCGCCGAACCTCTCCGAGCGGTCCGTCGGCTTCAGATGGGGTGATCATCGCCAATATGGAGTCGATCATCCTGGTGTCACGGTGAGCGGAATGGCAGATCCCACCGACGAGAGGTACGCCCAAGTCACTCGCCACTGGCCGATTCCTTACGACCAATCGCGAAGAGTCGACCCAGGGTCGGCGGGCGACAGTCAGTTTGTGGGGACCAGGCGCTTCAACTCCTCGAACCAGTTCTGCACGACGACCATGCTGGCCGGCGGCGCAGGATCACCGGTTGAGGTTGGCATGTTCTTGACCATGAGAAAGCGCCGGCCGTCGCGCGACACGTCGTACATGCGGCCGCTACCGGCGCCCGCAGTGCGCGCGTCGAGAAGAAGAGATCGACCTTCGAACAAGGTCGTCGGCTTGCCGTGGCTGAAGGTGGGCGTCAGGTGGACTGCCGTCGAGAGGAGACTCATACCATTCACGAAGAACAACTCGCGCCCGTCGCGCGACCAGACTGGCGTTCGACCGCCGCCGGTCGACATCTGGTATTGCCCGGCGCCCCTCGGAAAGGGCCGCACATAAACTTCGGTCTGGGTCGATTCGTTGGATTCGTAGGCCAGCCACTGCCCATCTGGCGAAATCGTTGCGTTTCGCTCATCGAACGGCGTTTGGACGAGCGGCTCGTGTGCCAGGCACCAGCGCCATTGCGCAGCAATTCTAAGCGATTGATCCTCTGTGACTTGGACTGATCGCTGCCGGCGCGCAGCAACTATTCGACCGATACGGCGAGGCGGTTGGCCGCGAAGAGAGCGCTTACCCGCCAGATCGGCGCGTCGTTGAACCGATCGCGCTTGTTCGACGTCCATGCTCTAGGTATGGAGCAACCTCGATTCTTGCCGACGTCGCTGGTCCTGGTCACGTTGTTGCTCGTGCTGCCTGGTGCGGCTCTTCGCGCCCAGACGCGCCAGAGCGCACCCGATGACCCGCTGTTTCGAACGCTGGCATCGCTGGACAGCCGGCTGTTCGATGCGTTCAACACATGCAGCCTCGAAGAGTTCGCGTCGTTCTTCGTGGAGGATATCGAGTTCTACCACGACAGGGGCGGCGTCACACGCGGACGAGCGGCGCTGGTCGACAGCGTCCAGGAAAACATTTGCGGCAAGACACGACGAGATTTGACCCCCGGCACGCTGGAAGTGCACCCCATGGACGGCTACGGAG
>JAIVJN010000224.1 GCA_020200025.1 Acidobacteriota bacterium
CGTGCAGCGCGGGCTGGCCCGCGTGATCGTCACGCTCGGCGACAAGGGCGCCCTCGTCGCCTCGGCTGAGGGCGTCGACCTGATCCCAGCCTTCACGGTGCCGACGAAAGACACGACCGGCGCAGGCGATGCCTTTGTCGGCAGCTTTGCCGTGTTCCTGGGGGAGGGGTTCTCCGAGCGCGAGGCCATCAGGCGCGCCAACCTCTACGCCGCTTTATCGACGATGAATGTGGGCACGCAGAAGTCGTTTGTGACACGTGCGCGCTTCGAGGAGGAGTGGACTGCGCGGGCGGGCACGACCTCCGCCGCCGCCGGGCCGTCCGGGTAAAGGTAGCCGGAATTCGCGCTGTCGTTCCGCTAAGCGTTTCAGCGTTTATCCGGATGGTCGGTGCCTGCTGGTCAGGCACGACGTTACCGCGCGGTCGGCCGTCTCGTATTAGTCGCCTTTCACATTCACGAACTGCTTCAAAACGTACTTCGTTTCGACGAGATCCTTGGCGTATTCCATCACCTGGTCGATATCCTTGTAGGCGCTCGGGATCTCATCGAGCAACACCTTCGAGTGTCGGTACTCGATGCCCTGCATCGACCGAGTCAAGTCGTCCATGCTGAACAGCGCGCGCGCCTTCGTCCGGGAATAGCGCCGGCCGGCTCCGTGTGGAGCAGACGAAAAGCTCATCGGATGGGCCTTGCCGACGACGATATAGCTCTGCGCCCCCATCGAGCCCGGAATCATCGCCCAACTGTCCGTGCGTGCCTCGATGGCACCCTTCCGGGTCAGCCAAACGTTCTCGCCGAAGTGGTGCTCCTGCTGCGTGAAGTTGTGATGGGAGTTGATGCGCTGTAGCTCCAACTCACGCTGGTGATTGTCGTCCCCATGGACGGCACGACTGACTTCGCTCAGAACCCGGTCCATCATCTCGTTGCGGTTGTGCAGGGCGAACTGTTGTGCCCAGTTCAGCTCGCGGATGTACGCCGCGAAGGCCGGATGATCCTGGGGCAAGTACGCGAGGTCTCGGTCGGGCAGCGTTACTTGCATCTTCTTACAGAGATCCTGCGCAACCTTGATGTAATGGGTGCCAATCTTGTTGCCCACCCCGCGGGAACCCGAATGTAGGGTTAACCAGACGGCGCCGTCGCCGTCTTCGGCCAGCTCGATGAAATGGTTGCCGCCGCCGAGCGTCCCCAAGGCGAGTCGCCAGTTGTCCGCGTATTGATCGGGGTTCGCACCCGTACCTTTGGCAAGCTGCTCGAGGAGCCGGACCCGGCCGGTGGCCGTCGAGGTGAGCGTCTGGTTGTTCTTGCCAGCGCTCATCGGGATACGCCGTTCGATGCCCGCGCGAACGGACGCCGGACTGGAGATATCTGAACGCTCGAGCGGGGTTCGGACAGCAATCATGCCGCAGCCGATGTCGACGCCCACAGCGGCCGGAATGACCGCGCCTTTCGTGGCGAGCACCGTCCCGATCGCCGCGCCTTTCCCCCAATGACAGTCGGGCATCACGGCGACGTGCTTGAACACGAACGGCATTTTGGCCGTGTTGAGAATCTGCTGCTGAGCCTCCGCGTCGATGGTTTCCCAAGGGAGGAAGACTATGGCTTTCTCGTTCACTTGTTCCATGGTCAGCACATGATGGTGATCGCGTGCATGTCGGGCTGGATACTTCGGACACGTAGGCGCCTCGTTGTCGCCGGACCTCACGCTGGAACGATTTCCCGGAGGGCCGAGCGCAGCGTTCTCGCATTCGCGACGGCGAGCGCGTCAGGATCATTGTTGAAGTACGCGAACACCTGCCGGCCGTTTTGTGACTGTTCCGCGAGGCGATGCGCCCACTGCGTCAGATCGCGTTGGGAATAGCTCCCGTGGTAATCGCCACTCGTGCCGTGAAAACGGACATACACGAACGGTCCGACGAACGGCGAGGCGATCGCTGAGCCACGTTTGTCGTGGAGGCACAGCGCGACGTCACGGTCGTTCAACAGCTCGAATGTGTCAGAGACGTACCACGACGGATGGCGAAATTCCATCACGTGCTGTATTCGCCTGCGATGCGACGTCCGCGGCAACGCCTGCAAGAACGCGTCGAGACGGGCGAGATCGAGCGGGAAATCGCCCGGCAGCTGATAGAGGACGGGGCCCAGCTGACGACCGAGCGCGGAGGCCCTGGAGAACAATCGCGCCAACGGCTCGCTCGGATCGCGCAGCCGTTTCATGTGCGTGAGGAAGCGACTGGCTTTGACCGCGACGAGGAAGTCCTTCGGCACCCGTGTCCGCCACGCCGCGAAGGTCGAACGTTCCGGCAGCCGGTAGAACGTGTTGTTCACCTCGACCGTATCGAACTGCGCGGCGTAGAACTCGAGCCACCGTGCCGAGGGAAGGCCGGACGGATAGAATACCTCGCGCCACGATTTGTAGTTCCAGCCAGAGCACCCGACGCGTGGCTGCGTCGCACGACGAACCGACGCGGTGGGTGGGGGCATGTGAGGCGCTATTTTAGCGTCGGGTGTATGACGCGACGAAAGCACGTAGCACGCCAAGCGACGCCGCCGCGAGATGGACACCACGCTGCACGCTGACATGCTGCCCGTGGTTCGTCGCTCGAGGTTCGACCGCCGTCAAACGCTCGAGGAGTATCTGAGCACGGCAGACGTCGTGAAGATGGAGGAGATTGGTCTCGGGGTGACCAGACCGAGGCGCGCGTATCTCGCTCCGGGGGGTCTGGTGGATCGGATGGCCTGGAAGACGATCAAACCCGGGTTTCATTCCGGGTACTGGGAGAGCTACAAGTCGGAAATTGCCGCGTATGAGCTCGACAAGCTGCTCGGGCTGGACATGATTCCTCCCACGGTCGAACGGCAGGTGAGAGGCGACGTTGGCGCGGCCATCATGTGGGTCGGCCCGATCAAGAGCTTCCGAGATCTTGGCGGCCCACCATCACCTCCCGCCGACAAGCTCACTGCCTGGAACCGTCAAATCGTTCGCGCCAAGATGTTCGACAATCTTATCTGCAACATCGATCCCAACCTGGGGAACTGGCTCGTCGATCCATCCTGGAACCTGATCTTGATCGATCACACCCGCTCGTTCACGACGAAGCAGGACATTGTGCACGAGATGACACGGGTCGATCGGGAGCTCTGGGAACGTATGCAGGCGCTCACTGTCGAGGAGCTGGTGCCCGTAGTCGCGAAATGGATCGGCAACCGCGAGATACGCGCCATCATCGCCCGGCGGGATCGCATGCAAGCCGTCATCGATAAGCTTGTCGCAGCCAAGGGTGAAGCGGCCGTGTTCGTGTCACATGTGGATTCGCGTCCAAAATGATGGCCGCATCCTGATGTACCAGGCAAGGGGGATTCGTCAAATGGCTGCGCTCAAAAGAACCCGCGGCCGGCCTCCGGTCTGCAGATCCACCTGCAGTCACTGCTGTACCTCACACGCTCGAGGATGAGCTCGGGCGTCATCACAAGCGACGCGTCCTCGTGAACGCCGGACGGCAGCAGGTGCGTGACCACGAGCGGCGTGCCGCCATCCAGCGTGCCTGCGGCGCGCAGATTGTCGTTGGGCTGAACGCTCGGAAATGGAACGTCCGCAGACGAGGCGGCGGCGGTTGCGGGCCAACAGGTTGCGCCGATCAGCAGGAAGAAGACAGTGCGCGCCACCCACTGGCAAAGTCGAACAACAATCATCGATTTACTCCCTTCGCGCCGATCGACCAGGAGCGGCCGTCGAACCGCCATCGTATGGATATGACGACGTGTGCGTCTGAGAGAGTTATGAGAGAACGGTAAGGAATCGGTGGTTATTTCCGGTAGACGATCGCACGGGCGACCGCTGCTGTGAGGAAGCGCGAGCTGACGCTCAGCACTGGGCGAGGAACGACGCCTCGTGAGTGGCCGAAGGGACGTCGAACGCCGATTCGGTTGATCCAGCCCCTTTGTTCGAGCCGCACCAAGGCCGGATACAGCGAGCCCTGATTGAGGAGCAGCTGTCGGTCCGCCGCCTGCTCGAGCCGGGTGGCGAGCGCGTACGCATGCAGCGGACCCATCGTGCGCAGAGCCTGCAGGACGATCAAGTCGAGCGTGCCTTGCAGGAGCTCGATGCGGTCACTCGCTTCACTAGGCATCCGGGTGGAGGAGACACCATCCAGCAGTCGAACGTCAAGTGGAGTCGCGGGGCCTAGTGCGGGAGTCTTAGGGCAGCGCCGGAGCCGGTATGATCTGAGCGTTGTCGACCTCGGAGGATCCGGGTCGACGGCGCGCGTGCTCCGGCGCGCTCTCCGAGACGCCACTCGATTCAGCATCTGCTCTCGGCGTGTACCGTGAGTGGGACGAGGAAAGTAACGCCCGACGCGGTAGAGAATCGCCTGATCTCGGTCTAATATCCGGTTACTATCTGAGGTGAACCGAAGCAGTCGGCACGCCATTGTACGCTGGCGATGCGGCAACGGCGCAAGGTCGTTGAAAATAAAGGATCAAACTTGGCGGAGAGAGTGGGATTCGAACCCACGGTACGGTTTCCCGTACACACGCTTTCCAAGCGTGCCTGATCGACCGCTCCAGCATCTCTCCAGATTTAGAATCAACGACTTACGGTGACTGACGCGTTGCGAATTCCTGTGATTGTGATAAGTCCTCAAAAGGTGACGCGGTCTCGACCGTGCTTCCAGTATAGCCGTCTTGAACACCGGGGGGCTGATTAGTCGGCGCCGCACTGGACGCGCCCA
>JAIVJN010000035.1 GCA_020200025.1 Acidobacteriota bacterium
GTGGGAAAGGGCTGCGTTGGAGCGTACCACTCTCCGGGCGTGTCGCTCCTGATCGAAGTCGCGCTTGAGATCGACCACACCATCGGCCCCAAACCCCGCAACTGGTCTGCCTCTCGCCGCGTCGAGTGCGATCAACCGGTAGCCAGGGGTCACGTAGAGAATCCGCTCCTCTTTGCCGTCGGTCCAGTACGCCAACCCCCGTCCTGAGAGCTGACGCGGCGCGTTCTGACCGCGGACGCCTTCTTCTTCGCTGTGCATCCAGAGCATCTCGCCCGTGCCGGCGTCCAGCGCGACGACGGCCCGGCGACTGCCGCCTGTGGAGTAGAGGCGGCCTTTCACCATGAGCGGTGTCGACTGGAACTGATACTCCGGTCGGGGACCGAGATTGTCGGTCTTGAACCGCCACGCGACTTCGAGCTTGGCAAAGTTGGAGGCGTCGATCTGATCGAGGGGCGCATAGCGCGTATGACCGAGATCACCGCCGTAGGTCCGCCATTCACCGCTCGATGCACCCGACTGCGCGAGCGATGACGTCGCGTTGACGATCATCACCACGCACACGGTTGCAAACGACGCTCGCTTCACCATCGCGGTTCTCTTTCCGTAGGCCGGGACTCGAGGCTTGCGGCCCCGAGGCTTGCGGCCCCGAGGCTTGGGCCGTGCCGAGTAGCGAGTGTAGCAGTCTGTGCGCGTTCCTCGCGCGCGAGGCGAGACGTGCCGCCTCGACCAGGGGGCGCGTGTGGCGCGCCTACCAGCCCTACCCGGTCACCAGCCCATCCGCCCTCGATGCGTATAATCCGCCTATCGTGTTTCGTGTGCAGCAAGGGGGAAGCATGCGGTCTTTCGTGGCGCTGCTCGTTGCGCTTGGTTGCGCCGGCCTCGTGATAGCGGCCGACCGGTTCCCGGCGGCCGGCGGCGACATCGAGATCACGCCGATCATCCACGCCAGTGTGCAGATCGAGCACGCGGGCAAAGTGATCCAAGTCGACCCCTGGAGCCACGGCGATCTGTCGCAGGCGAAGCCGGCAGATCTGATCCTGATCACAGACGACATCGGCCATCATCTGGACATGAAGGCGATCGAGCGGCTCCGCAAAGTGGGAGCACCAGTCGTCATGCCGGCCAGCGGGAAGGCGCAGGTGCCGGACGGAATCGTGCTTGCCAACGGCGTATCGACGACGGCGGCCGGTGTCCGCGTCGACGCGATTGCCGCCTACGACATCAAACCTGGCGCACCCGAGCACCCCAAGGGCGAAGCCAACGGCTACGTCATTGCACTTGGCGGCAAACGCATCTACGTCGCCGGCGTGACCGAGTGCGTCGCCGAGGTGAAGGCGCTGAAGAACCTCGACGTGGCGTTCATGCCGATGAACATTCCGGTGGAGCGGATGACGCCGGCGGAGGCCGCGGCGTGCACGAGGGCAATCAAGCCTAAGGTGGTGTACGTCTATCACTACGATCAGGACTTCGCGTCCCGCGCGGCCAACCCGAGCGCGAAGCCGCAGGGCCTCCCCGGCGGTATCACCGTCGCGCAGAGCCTTCACGCGTTCCGTGAGGCAATGAAGGGTGGACCGACCGAGGTTCGATCGGCTCAGTGGTATCCGGTCCGCGGTCCGAGTGAGTGAGAGCCTGCAATGCTCGAGGCGTAAGATCATGGCGGCCCGGAAGCCGTCGAGACGCCTCGATGATCGGCGCTTGCGGATCCTGCCGACGAGCGGAAACGGGAAACCGGAAGCCAAAGTCGAAGCCAGAAGCCGACCGCCGGGAGCCAGCGCTGAACCCCGCGCCGCCATGCGTCGCCACGGTAGACACATGATTGGACGAACGCGCCCGCCGGGGCCGTTGCTGCCGATGATCGGCACCCTGATGATGCCGGGCCGTGACCCGCTGGCCATCTTCACGCGTCTGGCGCGCGACTACGGCGACATCTCGTACTTCCGCATGAGCGGCGAACGCGTCTTCTTCGTCAACAACCCCGAGTATGTTCGCCAAGTCCTGGTCACCGATGGGGCGAAGTTCACCAAGAGTCGAGCGCTCGAGCGCGCCCGCAAGCTCCTCGGTGATGGATTGCTGACGAGCGATGCCGCCTCGCATGAGCGGAAGCGACCACTGGTTCAGCCGGCATTTCACCGCGCGCGCATCGCCGAGTACGGCGCCACCATGGTCGATCGCGCACAGGCGCTGTCCGAGCAGTGGCGGCATGGAGAGGTCATCGACGTTTCCAAGGAGATGATGCGGCTCACCCTGGCCGTCGCGGCGCGAACACTCTTCGACCTCGATCTCGAGTCGAAGGCCGACGCGGTTGGGCGCGCGCTGAGGAAGGTACTGGAGTCGTTCTGGCTGACCCTGTTACCGTTTTCGGATGTGATCGAGGCGTTGCCACTTCCAGCCGTGCGAGCGTCGCAACGCGCCCGGGCCGAGCTCGACGCCTTGATTTACGAGATGATGGCCGAGCGTCGCGCGGATGGGCTCGGGCATCGCCGCGACGTGCTCTCGACGCTGATGCTCGGCGAACGCGATTCCACGGCCAGCGCGTTGTCGGATCAGGAGGTCCGCGACGAGGTGATGACGCTGCTGCTTGCCGGGCACGAGACCACCGCCAATGCCCTCATGTGGACCTGGTATCTCCTGAGCGGCTGTCCTGACAAGGCAGCCGAGGTCTACGCCGAAGTGGACCGAGTGCTCAGTGGTCACGGGCCGACGGCCGCCGATGTTACCTCGCTGCCGTACACCACGAAGGTCGTCACCGAAGCGATGCGACTCTTCCCGCCCGCGTGGACGATTGGCCGGCGGGCGAAGACCGCGTGCGAGATCGGCGGCTATCACGTGCCTGCCGGCTCCCTGGTATTCATGAGCCAGTGGGTGATGCACCGCGATGCGCGCTTTTACGATCGCCCGGATCAGTTCCAGCCGGAACGGTGGTCGCAAGAGTTCAAGGCGTCGCTGCCGCGTTACGCCTATTTCCCCTTCGGCGGTGGGACGCGCCACTGCATCGGCGAGTCGTTCGCGTGGATGGAGCTCGTGCTGGTGGTGGCAACGATCGCGAGGCGGTGGCAGCTCCGGCTGCTACCGGGGCACCCCATCGTGCCGCAGCCGCTGTTGACGCTGCGCGCGAAACACGGGATGCGAATGACGCCACTCGACCGGCGGCGCGCCTTCGCCGCGCCCAACTGAGCATCGCCCTCCCGCGTCGGTTCGAGCTCACGCTGTCCTTGGACCTCGCCTCTCGACTCACGGAAACGGGCACCTAACTCGACCGCTTGCCGGCCGAGTGGTTCGGTGACATGAGCAGAGGCGAGCACGTGCAGCGTCGATGCGCCATGCAGATCACGCGGCCGGCCCGGCTTCGTCTTTCCACAATCCTTGCGCCGGGACACGCAACGCGCGGTTGAACTTACTGGACGCGTTCTCCCAGGCAATCACCTCGGTCAATACGATGATTTGTTCCTCCGAGAATTGCTGGCGCAGGCGATCGAACAGTTCGTCGCCGACGTCACGATCCGACAGGGTCATGGCGTCGGCGTACTCGAGCACCAAGCGCTCGCGGATGGTGAAGGCGTCGCCCAGCTCAGGCCTCACCACTTGAACGAGCTTCTCCCATGACAGGCCCGCCTCGCTGCCCACGGCAGCGTTGATGTCCTGTCAGAACACGCATCGGTTCAGAGCGGCCACTCGTCTGTTGACCAGCGCCTCGAGATCGGGTTCCACGAGCTGTACGCTTCCGAGACCACTCCACATCGAGCGTACCGCCGCGAAGATCGCTGGGACCCGCGCATAGAGCAAATGGTTCAGCAGGGGGCTGCCCCAACGGGCAGCCTGAGCGTCGAGCACTCGGCGAATCCGTTCGTCAACCGAGTCGATACTTGCGGGCGCAATGCGCATCTGGCGTGTCTCCTTGCTAGGATGGCTGCCTGCTCGGCGTTCCCCGTGATGGATGTCGCGGCCTCATCCCAAGTCAGCCGGCAGCGTACACCGAGTCGGCTGCCCGACCGTGGCGATGCTATCTTTTCTATGGATCATGCAACACGAAGATCACGAAGGCCGCGAAGGAACTTCTCGGAGAATCTAGAAGTTTTTCTTTGTGAGCGTCGTGTTCTTCGTGTTGTCTTGATCGTACCGTTCAGTCGAAGGCACACTGAGGGTATTTTAAGTAGAGCAGCCATGGACACGCGCATCGACCATCTAACCGGGGGGATCTATCGAGCCTCCTGGCAGATAATTCTCGAACCTCCTCGACGTTCATCGTCGCGACCGCCGCGCAACGGACGATCGGCGCCGCACGCGGCGGTCACACTGTCAGTACGAGCACGATGAACACCGGTTCTTCTTCTACCTACTCGCTACGCGACGCCACAATCGACGACATCGACGCCATCGTCCACCATCGACTCAGCATGTTCCTGGAAATGGGAATCGCGCTCGACGCGCATCGGTTACAGGCCACGTTCGCGAGCTGGCTGAACTCGACCATCCCCGCGGGCGTGTATCGCGGATGGTTGGTCGAGACGGAAGCTCGAGAGATCGCCGCCGGCGGCGGAATCACCGTATTGCCATGGCCGCCGGGGCCTCGCGAGTTCTCCGGCAGCTTGCCGCTCGTGTACAACATGTACACCGAGCCGTTGCACCGTCACCGTGGCCTTGCGCGGCTGGTCATGGAGGCGGCGCACACGTGGTGTCGTGACGCGGGCTTCCGCTTGGTCGGATTAGCCGCGAGCGACGCCGGACGTCCGCTCTATGAAGCGCTGGGTTACAAGGTCTCCCGTCAGCCTTACATGTTCAAATCGCTCTAGCAGTCGCGGCTTCGAGGTGGACCGGAGAACCATTGGGACTACCCCTTCACGCTCGCATGAGCTCGATTGTGGGCCAACCGGCATTCCTTCACCGCTGCCTCTGAGCTGCAAGGACGAGCCTCGTTGGTCACTGCGGCGTCCCTGATTCGCCCAGGGCACCGCCGCCAAGGGCCAAGAGCTGGCGCTTGTGCCAACGAGCGGGTCGCCACCACCGGCTGTATACCGTCACGGCCACGGGCAGCACGTTGACGGCCGTAAAGAAGGGAAATGGCTGAAGATACCGATACGAGGCGAGGTTGACGAACATCAGGTGAGACCCCATCAGCCCAACGCCGACAAGCGCGGCCAGCACGATCTGCGTTCGACGGGGGTCACGCCAGTGCACGAGCACGTTCACGAGTGCGGCCGGGACCGTCAGCAGCAGGCACGCGATCAGCCACGTGGTGCCGGCGGCGAAATAGTGACTCACCGGTGTCATCTGGAATGCGCGGCCGGCGATGTCGTAATCCCAATGCGTGCGAAGCTCGCTGACGAGCGCAGCCGGGTACTCACGGTGCCCGAGGTCTGCCCATAGCTCGCGATGACCGATCGGCCTGAAATAATTACCGAGTGTGTGAAGACCCAGCCTCACGACCCCCATGGGATCGTCGCGGATTGCGAGACTCGTGAGCATGGCAGCCGTCGGTTCGAGATCTCCCGTGTGCATCCTGATCGCGTCAGCCAGCCCTCCCGGGGCCCACATCTGTGCTTGGCGTGTGTCGGGATCCGCGAGGTCGTGCGCCAGCCGGTCGGGGAGGTCGCCAGGCAGGCCGGCGCGGACGAAGTGCTCGGGCCGGATCAGCGGCGCGACCAGTCCCATGCGCATGAATCCGGCGCGCGGCAGATACGTGGGCTCCACGTCGAACAGCGTCCCCACAACCTGACGATACGCGCCGTGACTCACCGCGACACTGCAGGTGGCCACCACACAGTGAAGCAGCAACGAGCTTGGCCGCCCGGGCCGTTCGATCTTGAGCTCGCGCACCAGCGGAAGCGCAAGGGAGATGACCAGGACGACCGGGAGGTAGTTCAATCGGAGGCCGGCCGCCACGAGACCGAGCAGCGCCGTCAACGGAAGCCACATGACACGACCGCTCGCAAGGTAGGCACTTGCCGCCACGAAGAATGCTGCGAAGGCCAGCAGTCCGGGCGTTTCGGCCATGATCATGCGCTCGTAGAAAAGCTGCTCCGGGGCAACGGCAAAAAGACACGCCGCCACCGCCGCCACCGTCCGCGGTAGCGCCGCAAAACGCACCAACCACGTCCACAGCAGCAGCGTCACGCCAGCGCCGGCCACGGTCTGCCAGAAGAGCAGCGCCGACAAGGACGCCGTCGGATAGACGAACGCACGAATGAAGAGCGAATAGACGAAGGAGCGATGCAGCGGCAGGCGCTCGTCGAACCGGGCGCCGTCGAGATACGCGGCTGAATCGCCCAGGAACAAGCGGATCGTCGGATCGGCCAGCAGGGCGGCCGCCTTGAGCAATCCGACGGCCAAGAGAACGCCGGTCGTCCAACGGCGCATGCGCTGCTGCGACGTATCAGTGGTCAGGGAGACGATCCACCGCATTATGATCCAGACGTAGCCAACCGTGAGCTCGTTCTCCATCGGCCCGGTGCTGCTGGCCCGCCCGAAGGCCGCAGGGTTCAGCCCGCGGCAGCTCCAGTGCACGCGTCAGCGGCCCTGTGCTAGCGCGTCTTGGCCAACCACCTCTGCGATCGTTGAAAGCCGCGCGAGCACGAGAGCGGCGTTTGGGATGATGATTTGAGTCGCTGTTTCCGTCCCCGGTTCTGGTCCTGAGGTACCGCCCATGTCCCATCCGTCCAGGCGCGTGTTCTTGACGAGTCTCGCCACGGCGGCGATGGCTCCTGTCGTGAGAGGCCGACGCGTATTGGCGCAGAACCTGCCGGCTCGTGTCGATGCCACGGCGTTGCGACAACGGATTGAGGCCCTGAGTATGTTCGGCCGACCATCGGCCGGCACCTTCGCCGACGGTGTGAGCCGCGTCGCCTACTCGGACGCCGACGTCGCCGGTCGCCGTTACTCGATCGATTTGATGCACGCGGCCGGCCTCGATCCCCGCGTGGACCCGGCCGGCAATATCTTCGGACGCCGCGCCGGCACCGACGAGTCGCTGCCGCCCATCCTCTTCGGTTCGCACATCGATTCGGTGCCGAACGGCGGTAACTTCGACGGTGACCTGGGATCGCTCGCCGCGCTGGGCGCGCTCGAGGCCCTGGCGGCCGTCAACCTGCGCACGCGCCACCCGCTGGAGATGGTCATCTGGTCGGCGGAAGAAGGCGTCGCCTTCGGCCGCGGCCTGAACGGCAGCCGCATCGTCGCCGGCGACGTGAAGCCAGCAGATCTGGACGCGGTCTGGAACGGGATGACCCGCGCCGACGCGATCCGGAAGATCGGTGGCGATCCCGGCCGCATCATGGACGCCATTCGATCGCGCGGCGCGCACCATTGCTACCTCGAGCTCCACATCGAGCAGGGCGGTACTCTCGAACGCGAGGGCATCCCTGTTGGTGTGGTCGAGGGCATCGTCTCGATCGATCGCTACGACGTGACGGCCACCGGCTTTGCGAATCATGCAGGCACAACGCCGATGGCGGATCGGCAGGATGCGCTGTTGGCGGCCTCGCATCTCACGATCGCCGTGCGCCAAATCGTCGACTCGGAACCGGGGCGACATGTCGGCACGGTCGGTCGGCTGGACGTGACGCCCAACGCGCCGAACGTGATTCCCGGCGTCGCGCAACTGACGATCGAGTTGCGCGATCTGTCATCCGAGAAGCTCACGCGGCTGGCCGAACGGATTCGCCTGCGCGCCGCCGAGATCGCGAGAGATACGAAGGCCTCGATCGAGTTCACGTCCAGCAATCACAGCGCGCCGGCGAACGCGGCCCTCGACGTGCAAGAGGCGATCGAACGGAGCGCCGGACGGCTCGGCCTCGCCAGCCAGCGAATGCCGAGCGGCGCCGGGCACGACGCACAGATGATGGCGCAGCTCTCGCCGATGGGCATGATCTTCGTGCCGAGCGTCCGCGGCGTCAGCCACTCGCCGCTCGAGCTCACCCGTTGGGAGGACTGCGCGCGAGGGGCGGACGTCCTGCTCGGCACGGTGTTGGAGATGGATCGAGCCTAGGGCTGTCTCGTATTGGACGCCAAGAGCGACCAGCCGCCGCTCGCAACTGAGCGGCAAGGCGTTCGGGCGTCCTCTCGAGAGCATCGAACCATTACGCGAGGGCAGATCAGGAGTTTCTTCGCTACCGTCGTTGGTCGATAAGGTGTGGGCGATGACGCAACATCTATTTCACCGAGCCGCTGTTCCGGTCTTGCACGTGCCACAGCCGATTGGCGGCTCGATCAACGCGGGCTCGAGCCCGTCAACCGGCACCACGTGGGCGTGGGTGCCATCTGACGCTTGGCGCGGGCGCCAGGCGCGCGGCACTCGGGGAATCTTGATCGCGTACAAGGTGAGCGCTCCATCCGCCGCGATATGCAGGCGGAGGAAATTCTTGAAGTCCTGAATGCGGAGCGCCGCGAACGCATGTTGGCTGTGTCGGCCGAAGACGTTCAGCGAGATCAGCAGGTACAGGCCCATTACGATCGATCCGACGAGCCAGCCGGTGCCCAAGACGAGCAGCGCGTCGAACAGCACCCGCGGCAGCGGCCACGCAGGCACGACATGGCGGCCCACCCAGAGCGCCGACCAGCCGATTAGGAACATGGCGACCCAATGAGCACCGGCGTGCGCCAACCCGCCCGCCCATCGGTACAGCCGCGAGTGAGTATCGGTGAACACAATTAGGCCGGCAGTGACGGCAAGCACCCACAACGTGAGGCCCGGGTTACTGTTGAATGCCTGTGCCGTCAGCCCGATCGCGTCCGCCACGTCAGCCGGGTCCGACCGAACCACGGCTGCGCTCACGAGCCAAACCGTCATCAGATAGATGGCGCCAGGCACCACGCCGAAGCGAGGGTTCCTCAATGGGAACAGAAGGTTGCCGAAGGCCAACCGCCGTGAGCGGCGCATGTCCGGGTAACTCGTCTTCAGCTCGAACTCGCGACGGGGCTCGTCCGGGCTGACGCGCTCCTCCGGGAGCTGGCGGACGTCTTCGTCGTGCGTCGGATGGAGAAACGCACCGCCGCCGCCAGCGGTGATTTTCTGAATGGGCGCCTGGCCATCGGGCGCGGCAACCTCTTGGTGGCGCCGGTAATGGTGATAGTCCCCGGATAAGAACAATGGCACGTGCACGCCGCGGCGGGCAAAGATCTCGTCGCGCAGGTATAAGAGGTCGGTCTCGTCGAACACGCTCCCGAATTGCCGATATTTGTGCGCTTGCACCCACACCGGCGCCGCAAGGCACATGATGACCCGGTCCCCGGGCTTCATATGGTGATTGGCGATGTGGCGGAAGTATTCGATCTGCGGCGTATCGATGTCCGATTGGAGCTGGCCATCCGAGCCGATGAGCCACCAGCCGGCCGGTAGCCGCAAAGCGAAGTAGCTCCGCCGCTGCCGCGTGCGCCATCCTGCGAAATGGTGCCCGCCGACACCCGAGCAGAACAGCCGTGCAAACGCGCTCAGCCCGTCGTACCAGTCGTGATTGCCAGGAATCGCAAATACGTGCGGCGGCTCGGCGGGATCGTCATCGCCAAAGGCCGTCTCGAAAGGGACGATGAGCCGACGCTGATACTCTTCGCGGCTGGGCGTCGGGTAGACCTCATCGCCTCCGAATACCAGAATGTCGGCGCGAGGGAGGTTCCAGACGTCGGCCGATCCGTCCAGCCCGACGCTCAGCCGCGGCTGCGCCAGCGCGTAGGCGACCGCGTACGTGGAGTTCCAACCGTCGCCGGTATCGCAGACATAATCCATCCAGATGTCACTCCGCGGGTGCGTGCGATCGACGTAGGGTCCGTGCCGGTCCTCTTTGTAGTGAAAGGCATAGTCGTAGAACTCGAGTCGACGCGAGCTCAGGGCCTGGACGATGCGCTGGTCGGACCGGCTTCCCACGACGACCGAGGCGAGTGTCTGGAGTGCAGTGGCGAGCAGCTGTACCGGTTCGAACCAACTCACCATCGGCAGTTGTTCAATCAGGCGCGCTGGACGCCAGAGAAG
>JAIVJN010000225.1 GCA_020200025.1 Acidobacteriota bacterium
GTCGTCATCGGTGGCGGGCTGACGGGCATCGATACCGCGACCGAGCTCTTCGCCTACTATCCACTCCAGGTCGAAAAGACGCTCGAACGTTACGACGGGCTCGTGCAGGAGCTCGGCGACGCCGAGGTGCGCGCGCGTCTCGATCCCGAAGAGCAGGGGATTCTCGAAGAGTTCCTCGCCCACGGCGCCGCGGTACGCGCCGAACGCGCTCGGGCGGCGGCCGCCGGCGAGGCACCGAACTTCGTGCCGCTCGTCCGTCACTGGGGCGGCGTGACGTTGGCCTATCGGAAGCGGATGCCGGACTCGCCGGCATATCGACTGAACCACGAAGAAGTCGCGAAGGCGCTCGAGGAAGGCATCGTGTTCGCGGAGAATCTCGAACCGGTCGAGGCCGTGCCCGACGACTTCGGGCATGTGCGCGCAATGGCGTTCTCACGGCGAGGCGTGGACGGGCAGAAAGAGCTGATCGATCTGCCGGCGCGAACCGTGCTCGTGGCCGCCGGCACGGTCCCCAATGTCACGTACGAAAAGGAGCATCCGGGCTCCTTCCAACTCGACGACCGACAGAAGTTCTTCAAGGGTTTCCGGGTTGTCAAAGGCGCCGATGGCGCTTCTGCGCTCGAACCCGATCCAGCGGGGTTTTTCACGTCGTACGATCACGCCGGGCGCTTCGTCAGCTACTACGGTGACAATCACCCGCGCTACAACGGCAACGTGGTCAAGGCGATGGCCTCGGCCAAGCACGGGTATCCGCACGTCGTGGCCCTCTTCGCCGACGAGATCGCGCAGCTCGATGCCGCGGCGCAGCCCGCTCGGGAGGCCGACTGGCAGGCGCTCGTCGATCGACTCGACGACCAGCTCCTGGCGCGCGTCGAGAAGGTCGTTCGTCTCACGCCCACGATCGTCGAGGTCATCGTGCGGGCGAAAGCTGCGGCACGGCACTTCCACCCCGGTCAGTTCTATCGGCTGCAGAACTTCGAGCGCTTGAGCCCGCACGTCGACGCCAACGGGCACCCGGCGTCGCTCGTGATGGAAGGCATTGCGTTGACGGGTGCGTGGGTTGACCGGGACGAAGGCCTGCTGTCGCTCATCACGCTCGAGATGGGTGTCTCCAGCCGGCTGTGCGCCTATCTCAAGCCGGGAGAGCCGGTGGTGGTGATGGGACCGACGGGCACGCCGACCGAGATTCCCGAAAACTCGGCGGTGCTGCTCGCGGGAGGCGGACTCGGCAACGCCGTGCTCTTCTCGATTGCCAAAGCGCTCAAGATGCACGGCAACCGCGTCATCTACTTCGCCGGGTATCGCAACGGCGCCGACCTCTTCAAGCGCGAGGAGATCGAGTCGTCGACCGATCAGGTGATCTGGGCCACCGACCTCGGCGATCCCATCGCGCCGAGCCGGCCCCAGGATGCGCATTTCCGCGGCAACATCGTGCAGGCCATGATCGCGTTTGCCGAGGGCAGGCTCACTCGTCCGGTCGCGCCGCTCGCCGACGTCACGCGCATCATCGCGATCGGCTCCGATCGCATGATGAACGCGGTGCGGCTGGCGCGGCACGGGGCCCTGGAGCCGTACCTGAACCCGCAGCACGTGGGCATCGGCAGCATCAACTCGCCGATGCAGTGCATGATGAAGGAAGTGTGCGCGCAGTGCCTGCAACGGCACGTCGACCCCGCGACCGGGCGCGAAGAGTTCATCTTCTCGTGCTACAACCAGGACCAGGATCTCGACCGGGTCGACTTCGCGAATCTGCAGGCTCGGCTGCGACAGAATTCCGTTCAGGAGAAGATTTCGAATCTCTGGTTCGAGCATCTGCTCAAGCAGGCCGAGCGAGAGCTGGTGCACGTCTGAGCATTTGATTGATCCGCCTTCAATCACCCAAACACTAATCCACCCAATTCTCAAATGATTTAGCATCTACCCGATGCTCACCCCGGGGACCCTCATCGACGGGCGCTATGAGGTGATGGACCTGCTGGCCTCCGGGGGCATGGGGCAGGTTTATCGCGCCAAACGCTTTCGGCTCGGCGACGAGGTGGCGATCAAAGTCATGTTGCCGTCGCCGGACAATGGCGACGAGCTGGCCCAACGCTTTCTTCGCGAGAGCCGCGCCTGCGCCCAGCTTCGCCATCCCAACATCGTCGGGATTCTCGACTTCAGCGTGGACGGCAATGGCCGCCCCTATCTGGTCATGGAGCTGCTCAGTGGGCCCAGCTTGCGGGAGGAGATCGCGCTCGGCGGCGCCATGTCGCCCAACGTGGCCCTGACGATTCTCGATGCGGTCGGCGGCGCCTTGCAGCTCGCCCACGATCGAGGCATCACCCACCGTGACCTCAAGCCGGCCAACATCGTCGCGCACTGCTACGAATCCGGTGAGCGGGTCTACAAGGTGATCGACTTTGGTCTTGCGGCGGTGGCCGCGGGCAGCGATGAGACCCGGCTGACTTCGCCGTTCGTGTTCCTCGGGACACTCGCCTATGCGGCGCCAGAGCAATTGCGCGGCGAGGTGTTCGACGCGCGCACCGATGTGTATGCGCTCGGCGTGATTGCCTACGAGATGCTCACGGGCTCGAGGCCCTTCAGCGCCGACAAC
>JAIVJN010000275.1 GCA_020200025.1 Acidobacteriota bacterium
GCTGATCTCGCGGCCGCTCTCCTGCATGGTCGCGCATCCCGGTCGACCCTCGCGACGATGGCCAAAGCCGAGTCAGACGAGCAGTTGCTGGCGCTGACCATCGGATCGCCAGAGTTTCAACGACGCTGAGAGCGCGAATGGCTGTAGTAGTGGCGGCCCTTCAGGCCCGCTACCGGCGGACCGTAAGCCCCGCCGCGACGACAGTAAGGGATCCGCGACCAACGACGAAAGGGCACTTCCATGACCAGACGCGTCTTCATCAAAGCGGGCGGCCTGGCGCTCGTCAGCCTCGGCTTCGCGCCGTCTTTCCTGGCCCGAACGGTCGAGGCCGCGGGGCGACAGCGGAAGCTGCTCATCGCCATCTTTCAGCGGGGCGCCGTCGATGGGCTCAACATGATCGTGCCCTACGGTGAGGCCGACTACTATCGCTCGCGGCCGAGCATTGCTATCGCCCGCCCAGGGGCCTCGGGTGGCGCCGTCGATCTCGACGGCTTCTTCGGCCTGCACCCGCGCCTCTCCCCTCTCCATCCGTTCTGGCTCGACGGATCGCTCGCCGTTGTCCATGCCTGCGGATCGCACGACGGCACCCGCTCACACTTCGACGCGCAGGACTACATGGAATCGGCCACCCCGGGCGTGAAAAGCACGCGCGACGGCTGGATCAATCGCTATCTGCAGGTGGAACCCGACGCCGTCGCCAATCCCCTTCGCGCCGTGTCGCTGACGCGGACCATGCCGCGCGCGCTGCAAGGGCGGGCGCCGACGCTGGCCGTTGGACGGGTCGACGAGTTCGGCGTGCGTGGTGGGATGGGCGCGGGTGCATCATTCGAGGCTGCCTACGCCGAGGCCGCCGATCGGGTGCTTGGCGGCACGGCCAGCGAAGCGTTCGACGCCATGCGAACATTGCGCGGCGCCACCCGAGGTCGCTATCAGGCGGCACATGGCGCCGACTATCCGCGGTCGCCATTCGGCCAAGCGCTTCAGGAGATCGCGCGGCTCGCGAAGGCGGACGTGGGGCTCGAGGTCGCTTTCGCCGAGTCCGGACAGTGGGATCATCACGTCAACCAGGGCGGTGCCACCGGGCAGATGGCAAACCGCCTGGACGACTTCGCGCGCGGCATCGCCGCTCTGGCAAGAGATTTGGGCGAGCGGCTGGCGGACACCGTCATCCTCTCGATGTCCGAGTTCGGACGCGCTGTCAGCGAGAACGGTAACCGCGGCACCGATCACGGTCACGGAAATGCGATACTGCTCATCGGCGGGAGCGTCAAGGGCCGGCGGGTGTACGGACCGTGGCCCGGCTTGCGACCCGAGGCACGCTTCGAGGGCCGCGATCTCGCCGTCACCACCGACTTCCGCGACGTCTTCGCCGAGGTGCTCGTCCGCCATCTCGGAGTGGACAGAGACACAGGCGCACAAGTGTTTCCGAGCTACGGGATCGGGCCAAGGAATTTTCTCGGACTACTGTGAATTGCAGATTGAACATCTGCAATATCATCCTTCAGGAATGCTTCCGACTCCGGCGGTTCTCATCGAACGTTCGCGCCTCATGGCGAATCTCGATCGGATGCAGGCGGCCGCGTCGGCGCGTGGCGTGCGGCTGCGGCCGCACACCAAGACCCACAAGAGCCCGCGCATCGCCGGCTGGCAACTCGAGCGCGGCGCCGTCGGCATCTGCTGCGCGAAGCTCGGCGAGGCAGAGGTGTTCGCCGACGCCGGTATCAAGGATATCCGTCTGCCCTACCCGCTCAATCCGATCAACGCCTCGCGTGTCGTCGCTCTTCTCGATCGCACGCGGCTGTCGTTCATCGTCGATCATCCGGCGGTGGCCAAGGGGTGGTCGATGGCGCTTGCGAGCGTCGGTCGTGAGGTGGACGTGCTCGTCAAGGTGGACGTCGGCTTCCATCGCTGCGGCATCGATCCGTCGGCTCCTGATGCGGTCGCCTTCGTGGAGCAGGTCGCCAGCTTGCCTGGTCTCCGGCTGAAGGGCCTGCTCGCGCATGCCGGGCACGGCTACCACGCCACTTCCGCGCAGCACCTCGAGGAGATTGCCGCCAGCGAAGCGCGAACGCTGCGCGAGCTAGCCGAAGCGGTGCGACGGCGCGGCATCGCGATCGACGAGATCAGCGCCGGAGCAACACCCACCGCGCGCTTCGCGCTCGAGCAGCCGGGCCTGACGGAGTATCGCCCCGGCAACTACGTGTACTTCGATCGCACTCAGGTCGGCCTCGGCGCCGCCACGATGGACGACTGTGCCCTCACCGTCCTCGCCACCGTGGTCTCGAAGCCGGCCGCCGGTCGTGTGATCCTCGACAGCGGCTCGAAGACGCTGAGCTCGGACGGCGCGCGCGGCTTCGAACCTCTCCAGGGCTACGGCGTGATCTTTCGCGGGGCCACGCTGACCACGGGCACGCCGCCGGATACGGACTTGATTATCGAGCGACTCTCAGAGGAACATGCCACCGTACGTTCGGCCAGTGGCTCGACGCCACTCGAGCCGGGGCACCACGTGCGCGTGCTCCCGAACCACGCGTGCGTCGTGTCGAACCTCGTCGATCGGGTGTGGCTGATGGACGGCGAGCGCGTGATCGAGGCGCTGCCTGTGGCGGCGAGGGGACAAATTCAGTGAGCAACGGTCCGGAATACGGCGACGCCCTCGGGATGGTCGAAACGCGCGGGCTCATCGGCATGATCGAAGCCGCCGATGCGATGTCGAAAACGGCCAACGTCATCTTCGTCGGCTGGCAGAAGGTCGACGCCGGTTTGGTGACCGCCATCGTTCGAGGCGACGTGGGTTCGGTGAAAGCGGCCACCGATGCCGGCGCCGCGGCGGCACGGCGCGTGGGCGAGCTCATCGGCGTGCACGTCATCGCCAGACCTGCCGACGACCTCGCCAGCGTGTTTCCGATCACGCCGAAGAAGAAGAAATAGATAGTAGGGACCCGCTCTGCAGTGGGACCGTGCCAGCCGGTGGGACCTCGCTTCGCGGGGTTGGGCCAGCCCTACCGCGACAGCGGTCGAACGCGCGCAGCGCCTCCCACCGCGCAAGGCGCGGTCCTCATGGTCGCAACCGATACACCCGGGCCGTCCCTTGTTCATCGAGGAACGTGCCGGCGGCGATCACCTCGTCACTCCCTTCGAGCTCGGTCGTGACGCGGCCGTAGTCATCAGGCTGGTAGTGCCTGGCGTGAATAATGATCAACGACACACCGGCATTACGCAGCGCGTTCAGCGAGCGCTCGTCGGGAAAGCGACGCACCCGTTCGAGCAACTGCAGATAGTGCCGCGGGTAGAAGCCGCTGTTGCCGTTGACGAGCTCGTGGCGATGGTACTGGGCGAAGTATTGGAAGTCGGCTTCCGGCCCCGGCAACGCCTCGGGCCGGGGCATGGGGAAGTGCGCAATAACGGTGGACGGCTGCTGGCCCAGCCACGCATAGAGACTTGGCGCCCGCGACGGGAGATCTCGCGTTTGATGCGTCGTCGCGTATTCCATCAGCAGCGCGCCGAGGAGCAACACGACGGCGACACGGGCCCACCGCACGTCCGCGAAGCCTTGCTCGACACGAGCCACACCCATCGCCGCCAGCGCGGCGACACATGCGAGCACGAGCGCGCCAAATCTGGCCGGCACGCGCAAGCCGCGGAATGGCGCGGCGACGCGGTACAACGCCGGATACACGAACCCGTCGAGGCCGCGCGAGGCGTCGAACGAGAACAGCGCGCCGCCGGCCAGTCCGATGGTCCAAGGCTGAAGCGGCGGCAAGAATGCCGGCAGGGCGAGGGCGTACGCCACCACGCATGTAGGGGAGGCCGTACGCGAGCGCGACGAGAACGACGATGACGCCAACGGCCGACAATCGGAGCAGCGCTTGCCGCGGAATGCGCACGGGTCGCGACAACCAGGTGAGCGCGCCCACGACCGGCAGCACGGTCACGAGATGCAGACCGTAATAGATGCAAGAGAGCAATTGCCCGACCATCGACAACCCGAGAAAGCGGGCGAACGGACGGCGGCCTTGCAGCAATCGATGCAGCGACCAGAACGCCGTGGGGATCCATGCGGTCCAGAGCAGTTCCAAATGGTAAACGTGCTCGATGCGCGAGGGCGCGCCGGTGAACACGACTGCGGCGACGAGTGCCGCAGCGCGGCTGCCGCTCACCGAGCGCGCGAAAAGATACATGGCGAGGCCCGCGGTCAGGAAGGATGCGAAGACGAGCGTGTTGTAGACGATGAGCGGCGGGACACCGAGCCAGATGGCCGGCGCGCCAACAAGGGCCGGCAAGGCGATCGCATCCGAAAAAAGCAGCACGTCGGCCGCCGGGTAGAAGATGTTGCCGTCGAACGGCTGCCAGGGTTGCTGCACCAGGTTTCGCGCCCACTGATACAGCCGCCAGGTCGAGAACAACGGGTCTTGATGTTCCGGGATGGACCAGGGCCGCGCCACGAGCGGCCAGGTCGACACGATGGTCGTCAGCGCCACGACGCCGGCGACCACGAGCCATTCGCGTGTGACGCGGGTGGCGTGGCGGATCACGCTCGCGACGGGCGCTTGGAAGGAGACGCCGAGAAGATCGCGCGCGCCCGAGCCGACGCCCGGCGCGCGCGCGCCGGGCGCTTTCCTTCTCGCGCCGTGAGCTGGCGCAGCTTCAGATCGTCGCCAAGCATCAATAGCGGCTGCGTCGGGTCGTCGAGCAGGTTATAGATGTCGCCCGCTTCCGTGCGGGCAACGATTCGCAGTCCGTCGATGAAGAGCGTCACCGGTCCACCCCCCTCGATGGCTTCGAAGAGCCGCACGCCGAACCGCGTATGGAGCACGTCGAGGAGCTGGCGAATGCGCGGAACCGAGAAGCCACGCCGCCGCAGATCGGCCAGGACCATCAGCTCGAGCACATCGACCGGCGTGTAGCGTCGTGCGGTGAAGCCACCGCGCTCGGTGCGACGGGTGGCCACGGCTGGCGCGAACAGCCGCCGGCCATCCCACCATTGGAGCTGCCGTGCAGACAAGCCAGTGAGCGCCGACACCTCGCGCGAGCTGTACAGCTTCTTCAGCTTCATTCAGTCATTCAGTTGGTGTTCAGGATTGATCCGCAGGCTCCGCGTAGTCTCCTGCGCGGAACGTTCGTTCGGCCATCCGCGCGCCAGCGAAATCTTTCTGCGTCAGCCCTCCGGCCGAGTGCGTGGTGTAGGTCAGGGTGACACGCTTGTACTTGATCTGAATGTCGGGATGATGGTCGGCGGTCTCGGCGTCCGGCACGAGCGCCATCACGAAGGCCGCAGCCTCGGGAAATCCCTGGCAGATGAACGTCTTGTCGATGCTGCCCTCGTGCAGCGTCCAGCCTGGGAGGTCTCTGACCAACGACTCCGCTTCCGCACGCGTCAGTATTGCCATCGCTTACCTTCCCGCATCCCAGTCCTGCCGCAGCCGCGTCGAGCACGCGGGCGCCGATCGGCCACCACAGATTACCTGAAGAGCTCGTGCCGCCCGACCGCGTTTCTCGTCGCCGGCGGCAACGGCGCGGCTATCAGGCTGATGAAAAAAGCCTGGGTTCTGCCTTCTGCCTTTCGACTTCCTGCTTCAGGTTGCCGGGTTTTTAGCAACCTGCTATAGGCCGAGCCGCGACGGAGCCATCATGGCCAGGGCGGGATCGTCGTGGGCGCCATCGATCAAGTGACGAACTAGCAGCGCGGTCAGTGGCGCCAGGAGCACGCCGTTGCGGAAGTGCCCGGTCGCATAGATCAGCCCGGGCACGGTCGCCGACGGGCCCACAATCGGCAGCGCATCGGGGCTCGCCGGCCTCAGGCCGACACGGACGCCGACAAAGGTCGCGCGCGAGAGCTCAGGCACCAGCGCACACGCGGCCTCGAGGAGTCCGGTGACACCGAGGACCGTCGCGCGCTCGTCGAAGCCAACGTCCTCGACGGTGGCGCCAACGAGCACGCTTCCATCCGGCCAGGGGACGAGATAGCAGTGCGTTCCCCAGACTACGTGGGTGAGCCGCCGTGTCGGAAGGCTGAGGTGCAGCAGTTGACCCCGAACGGGTCGCACCGGTACTTCGCCGGCGTCCTCGACGGCCACTTGGCCCGCCCAACTGCCGCTTGCGAGAACGGCGTGCTCGGCTTCGATGACACCGGCACTCGTGGTCACCGCCACCCGATTGGCTGATCCGCGCGCAATGCCCGTCACCTGCACACCCGAGCGAAACTGGGCGCCGCGGCGCGTGGCAGCCGCCTCGAGCGCCGCGGTCAGCGCCGCCGCGCCAACCAAGCCGTGCATGGGGACGTGCAGCCCGCCTCGAGCACCATTTCCCACAGCGGGCTCGAGAGTTGCGACCTCGCTCGCCGTCAGCCAACGCGCCTCGACGCCGACGGCGCCCAACGCCTCGCCCGCGCGCTGGAGTCGCGTGCGTGCCACGATGTCGAAGGCCAGTTCGATGGAGCCGCGACGCTCATACACCGGGAGCGGGCCAACGTCCTCGGCCAGGCTCGCGATCAGGCTGTCGAAGAGATCGAGACTTCGGCGCCCCAGCGTGCACAGCACACCGGACTCGTGGCCCTCGATATAGGGCGCCAACACGCCGGCCGACGCCTGCGTGGCGCCTTGACCTGGCTCACGCGCGTCGACCATCTGCACCGTATGTCCGGCCGCCGCCAGCGCGTGCGCGGTGGCGCACCCGACGATTCCTGCCCCGATGACGAGCACGTCCGCGTGCGCCACGGGAGTACTGTAACAAATGGCCTCGCGGCTTCCGCCGCTCGGTGGGACCGGCGACGCCGGTCGCACGGCTCCGCCGTGGGGCTGCTCTGCGGCACGGTCGGAAGCTCCCACCGCGCGGAGCCGCGCGGTCCCACCCGAGCGTGGCGAGGGTCCCACCAGCTCCGGCTCGGCTTCGCCTCGCCGTGGATCGTTCCATTCCGTCCGAGGCCGAAGGCCGAGGCCCAGGCCCACGGCGAGCGAACGCGAGCGGCCCACCGCGCGGCCCTAAAACGCGAGCGTCGCGCCGATCTCGAAACGGCGCGCCATGGCCGCCGACGTTGCACGGCCGAAGGCCGGCGACAGCACGTTGCCGACGAACGCGTTCAGGTTCGTGTGATTCAGCAGGTTGAACGCCTGAAGGTGGAGATCGAGGCGGTAGCGGGCCGTCGATCCCTGCATGACCATCATCTGCGGACCGCCGACACCTTCGCCCGCGCCGCCGCCCGGGCCGCGCGGGGCGCCGCCGGACGCTGGGCCCCCCGGCATGGAGCCGTCTCCCCCCGGCGCGGTCCCGCCGAGATTGAACGATCGGCTGAGTCGAAGCGTGACGTTCCACTGCGCCGCACCGCGCGCCGAGTTGCGGCCAACCCCCTCGGGTCGATCGTTGAAGACGGTGTCGCCGTTGTCATCACGTCCTGTCGTGATGGTATACGGCGGCGCCGAGGATCCTTGAACGTTGAAGCCAGCGCGAACGCCGAGCAGAATCGGCACGTTGGCCATCAGAAAGATCCGATGCCGAATGTCTTGAGCGGCCGGACCCCAGTCGGCGTTCGGGTTCAGGCTACTCGCCGGAAGACTGAGTGGCGAGTCGGCATAGTTGCGCGTATTCGCCCATTGATACATCACGTTCCCGAAGAGGCGCCGGCTGGGCACGCGCAGGTTCATGCCCAGAGTGAATCGGTCCTGAGCGGTCTTGCCCGAGCTCTGGATCTCGCTGATGTTGCCGAGCGAGGCGTCGGGACGAGCGCCGGTGGCAGCCGGTGCGTTGACGTTCACGGAGCGGAGCGTGTGCGAGCCGCGGGTCCACATGTAATCTGACCGCAGCCCCATCCACTCGGTCACGTTCCGATCGAACCCGATCGAGGCTTGCTGGATGGTCGGCTGCGTGAGCGCGCCGGCGCGACGAATGACGCTCGCCGGCAGCCTCGTATCGGCGCTGCGGCTTGCGTCTGGAAACGTCGGATTGACGACCACCTCTTCGATCTGGCGAGTGCCGTCGAGCCGTATGGTCTGCTCGTAGGTATTCGACTCGAGCCAGTCGTAGAACACGCCCCACCCCGCGCGCACGTTGGTCTTGCCGAGCGTCCACGTGAGCGCGGCGCGCGGCGCGACGTTCCACGAATCGTCCACGTGGGTCTGCACTTCCTGGCGCACGCCGAGACTGACCGAGAGGTTCTTGCGCAGCCGGAAATCGTCCTGCACGTACCATCCCGCCTGATACTGGGAGTAAGAGACCAGCGGATCGCCGGCACGTCGAGTGTAGGTCGCGGCCACTCCTGCCAGGTAGTCGTCGAGGCTCGAGAAGGTGAACGTGCCGTTGGCGTTGGTCTGCTGCGTGCTGTTCCACCAGCCCGCTTCGAACAGCACACCGGCGCGGAAGGCGTGTTTACGCACCGTGAAGTCCACGTTCTGCGCCACCTCGAACTGCCGCCCTTTCCGGGCACCCAGGCGGCCGGCGCCGCCGCTCGTGAACGCGTCGAGGACGCGGATGGCAGGCTCGGCCGACGCCGATCGATCGCTGGTCTCTGTCTGCGAGAGCTCGACGCGCAGCTCGCTGAACGCCTTCTTGCCCAGGAGCCGCGTGTTGCGGACGCGGAACGTGTCGGTCGACGACTCGGTGTCGTAGGCCCGCTCGAACAACTCGAAATCGCCCACACCGAGATTTCGCCGCTCGTCCGATCGCCGCTGATACTCCGCACGCAGAGTGCTCGTCGTCGAGAGCGCGTGCTCGATGCGCACCGTCGCGTTCAGGCTGTCGACGGGACGGCGCACCTGCTCGTTGACGGTTCCGGTCGGCGTGAACGCCACAACCGTCCTGGGGTCGTACGAGTTGTTACCGTCGGCCGACACCGACATGCTCGTTGCGTCCTTGGCAAGCGGGCCCTGAAAGCTGAACAGGAACCGCCGCTGCTGCTCCGGACCTTGCGCGGTCGCGAACGGATTGCGGGCGTTCAACGATTCGTCGCGAAATCCGGCGTTAAACTGCCCGCGCCAGCCGCCGAATCCAGGCTTGGTGATGACTTCCACTCGCACCATGCCGGCGTCGTGGTACTGCTCTTCCATCTCCTCAGGGTCGTCCGAGAGCGCGTCAATCTCTTCTTGCGTCAACGTCGTCGTGAATCCGTTGTCCCGGCGCTCGTTCGCGCCCTGTTCGTTGACGATGATCTCTTCCTGCATGGCGACCGACAAGCGGACTCTCGTCTGGTTGTCGCCCCGTTTGATCGACACGTCCGTGGTGGAGGGCCGAAACGCGTCTGCCTCGACGGTCAGCCGATACGTCCCGGGCACGAGACGAACGAAGGTGGCCACACCGCGGTCGTCGACGAGGCTGCGCTGCTCGATGCCGTTGGCATCGACGAGCGTGGCCGAGGCGTGCAGCAGAGCGGCGGCGGTCTCGTCCTGCACGGTGACTCGCAAGGTCGACGATGACGCGGTCGTCTGCGCAAAGGCCGGTGCGGAATAGCACAAGGCGGCCACCAAGCACACAAACACAACCCAGCCAGGGCAACATGGTTGCTCTCGAGATCTGTGAGAGCAACCAGGTTGCTTCGTTCGTATCGGAACCGGTTCACGCCACATCGCCGGACCTATTTGGATTTCTTCTCGAAGAGCTCTGGCTTGACCGCCGCGTTGAGCTTGACCTTCTCGAGCGTCCACTCCTCGAACGGTTGGCCGTCGACGCTTTGAGAGATCTTGTGCGGCAACAGCACGCCGTCGACCAATCGGTACTCCGCCAGATAGACGGTAATGGCGCTCGGCGGTGGCGGGCCTTGCGCCTCCATCTGCCGCCGCATTTCCTCCGGATTCGGCGGATCGCTCTGGGCCAGCAACGCCAGCCGCCAGCGTTGCAGCTCGGCCTTCATGCGGCGCGTGCGCGCCTGCTCCATGGCCTGCGGATCCATCGGCTGGCCGTTCGGACCACGGAACATCGTCATGACCTGCATGCCACCACCACCGACGCCGCCACGGTTCTGCGTGTCCTCCCATGCCGTCTCGCCGGCGACGACCGAGATGCGCTCGACCGAGGCGCCGCCGGGTAGCTCCGTTTCTTCGCTCCGGTGCAAGCGATCCGGCAGCACGAGCGTCAAACTCGACGTGCCGTCCATCTGCCTCGGCCCCATCGCGCGGCTGAACGGTCCCTCCAGGATGAGCGTCTTGACGTCGTTCACTCTGGCCTCGCCGCCGAGCGCCTCGCGGGCTTGTCGCAGGACCTCCATCGCCTCGTCTGCCGCTGCCAGCGGCGACGGCACGAAGCGGTCGACACCCATTACCGGCATGGCGATGAGGGCGGTCACGACGACGACTCTGACGGACATGATCGCTCCTTGCGTGTGATCCAACCGGGTGTGATCCAACCGGGTGGCTCTTTGAGAACCAAACGGGGTTGCTCTCCAGTTACATGAGAGCAACCCGGTTGGATATCTTGTTCGTGTTGTCTTGCGCTAACCAGTATTACGACGGCCCTCCACGATTCGACGTTAAGCGTCTGCAAAGAGCCTGTTAACGATGTTAAATGCTGTAAAGGCCGTCATTTTGGGCATATTTCGCATGCTAGACTGGCCCCCGTGCACACGAGTTGGCTGCGTCGTTCGGGCGTGACGCTCCTTGCCGGGACGGTGCTGGTGCTGCTGCCGGCGCTCGCGTGGCTACAATCCTCGTGGCTCGATCAGATCGCGACGGCCGATCGCGAACGGCGAGAGCGGACGCTGCAGACCGCCGCTGCTCAACTCGCCGGCGACCTCGACGGCGAGCTCAGTCGGGCATTCGCCGGCCTGCAGGTCGAAAGCGCGACGCTGGAGCACAGGGCGTGGTCGACGTTTGCACAGCGCTACTCGGCCTGGGCGGCGTCGGCAGCCAATCCGGCGATCGTGCAGTCGGTCCACGTCATCGAACTGTCGCGTGCAGAGGGCGCAACGCCACATCGCCTCACGGCGAGCCTCTCGCTGGACCGCTCGCGCGTCAGCCAATGGAATGCGGCCACGGCATCATTCGAAGAGACGGCCTGGCCCGAACACCTGGCGGGCCTCCGGGGCCGGATGCAGGAACAAACCGCACATTTCAAGGTGGAACCCGGGCAGCGCGGCGGTCGCTTTCTTGCCCCACCGCTCTCACTCGGCGACGAGCGAACGCTGATCGCGCCGATCATCGATCTCGGGCCGCCGAGCGCTGATGATCCACCAAACGGAGTGCCCGAGGTTCGTCTGCTCGGCTTCACCGTGATTTCGCTCGATCTCGAGGTCGTGCGCCACGAGGTCCTTCCGGCGCTCGTGCGTCGACATTTCTCGTTCGCCGACGGCGGACGCGAGTATCGAGTCGCAGTCGTTCAGCGGGAGCATCCCGACAAGATCGTCTACGAATCCGAAGAGGGCGCCGCCCGCGCGGCGATCGCCGAGCCGGATGCCAGCGCCACCCTGATGGCGCCGCGCATGCGCCCGACGTTCTTCATGCAGCGCGGTGAACGACGACTCGAGCCGCCGCCGCTGCCGCCGCAAGTGGCGTCGGCAACCCCCGACAATGTCGTCATCAGCGTGCTCGACGCACGCCGCGGCGAGCGTGCGGCCGGGATGCACATGCGCATGATCGCGACCGATGGGCATTGGCGGCTCGTTGCCAAGCATCGCGCCGGCTCGCTCGAGGCGGCCGTCGCGAGCACACGCACGCGGAACGTCGGTTTGAGCTCGGGCATTCTCCTCCTCTTGGCTGCCGCCATCGGGCTCATCGTCGTGTCGGCGAGACGCGCCCATCGGCTGGCCCGCCAGCAGATGGAGTTCGTCGCCGCCGTGTCGCACGAGCTACGCACCCCCGTGTCGGTGATCGGCGCTGCCGCCGGCAATTTGGCGGACGGCGTCATCGGCGATCCCGTGCGCGTCAAGAAATATGGGGCGACTATCCAGGGCGAAGCGAGGCGCCTGGCCGAGACTGTCGAACGGGTGCTGCAGCTTGCGGGCATCGCCGCCGGCCGCGCCGGGGCCACGAGCGCGCCTGTGGCACCAAGCGTCCTCGTAGCCGAGGCACTCGCTGCCTGTCGCCCCGATCTCGATGCCTCGGGCATGCAGTTGGACGTCGCGATCGCGCCGGATCTGCCGCTTGTCGTGGGCGATGCGCCAGCCCTCAAGTCTGCGCTCCAGAATTTGCTCGCCAATGCCCTGAAATACGGGCGCAGCGGTGGATGGCTGCGGATCGCCGCCCGCGCGACGAGCGGCAAGCGTGCCGTCGTGGAGTTCATCGTCGAAGATCGAGGACCCGGCGTGGCGGCAGCGGATCGTACGCACATCTTCGAGCCCTTCTATCGCGGCCGCGACGCCGTGGCGCAGCAGATTCATGGCAGCGGACTCGGTCTCAATCTGGTCTACCGGATCGCAGAGGCGCACGGTGGCTCGGTGTCGGTCTCGAGCGAGCCGGGGCATGGAGCCCGATTCACCCTTCGCCTGCCGGCGGTGCAGGAGGTCGCGTCAAGCGTCAGCCTCCAGGCGAACGGTGCACCAACTCTCCGCTCACACTCGTCGCCTTAGTGGATGGTAAACGGCAGGGGCAGTCGTGCCGTTACCCAACATCTACCAATCACCCAATGAACGGCAGGCGGCGCGTGCGCTGCGCCAGCGGGGCGTGCAGACGCCGATCCTGATGCTCACCGCACGATCGGAAGTCGTCGATCGCGTCGTCGGGCTCAAGCTCGGCGCCGACGACTATCTGACCAAGCCATTCGAGATGATCGAGCTTCTGGCGCGTATCGAGGCGCTGCTGCGCCGTGCGCCCGCGAGCTCGGGTATCGGTCTCGAGCGCTACCGCTTCGGCGCCATCGTCGTTGACATTCGTCGCGCCGAGGTCACGCGCCGCGGTGCCCCCGTCGAGCTCTCGGCCAAGGAGTTCCATCTGCTCCGCTACTTCATCGAGCATCGAGGCGCGATGATTACGCGCGACGAGCTGCTGCACGAGGTATGGGGCTATCAGGCGCTGCCCTCCACGCGGACCGTGGACGTGCACGTCGCGTGGCTGCGGCAAAAGCTCGAGGAGCAGCCGCGCGTGCCGCAATTCATCCTCACGATTCACGGCCTGGGCTACAAGTTTGCCGGCTGATCCGAGCCACGCGGCCGCGGAGGGAGCCGCGCGCCTGCAAGCGAGTAGGATCCGCTCGGGGTAGGATCGACTCTCGCCGGCGCGTAATCGAATGAGCCTCACCGCGCGACGCGCGACCCCGCCGTGAGCAAAGCGAACGGTCCCACCGCGAAGCCGGTCCCACCGGCGAAGCCGGCCCCAGCCGGCGCCGCCGCCGTGAGGCCTCTTCACGTCGTGCAACTGAACGCCGCCTATACGGCGGCTGTGCGCAGCCCCGAGCAGTTGCTCGAACGCTATGACACCCTGACGGGCTGGGCGGGCGCAGTTCGGGACGCCGGCGCGCGTGTGACAGTCGTGCAGCGCTTCTCGTGTGACGCGCGCGTCGAGCATGAGGCAGTCAGCTACCTGTTCGCAGAGGATGGCGGAGCGCCGCTGCCGGGCGCTACATGGACCGCGGCCTCCCTTGTGACCGTCGTCCGGGCGCTCGCACCGGACGTCGTTCACGTCAACGGCCTGATGTTTCCCGGCCTCGTCGTGGCGCTCCGAAGAGCGCTGCCCACGCGGGTTGCGATCGTGGCCCAGGACCACGCTGGCTACGATCCGCCGCGATCCCGATCGATTTGGGAGTTTGGACGCCGACATGTCTGGCGCGCGGGATTCGCCGCCCTGGACGCCTGCTCCTTTACGGCCGAAGAGCAAGCGGCGCCGTGGATCGAGTCCGGCTATCTCGACCGCAGCCGCGTGATCGTTGTCCTGGAAAGCAGCACAACGTTGAGGGGCGGGCCACGCGCCCAGGCCCGCGCGTCCATCGGGATGCATGCGGCTCCCGCCATCGTCTGGGTAGGGCGGCTCGACACCAACAAGGATCCCGAGACGGCGCTGAAAGGTTTGGCCGTCGCCTTCGAGCGAGTCTGCACAGGACGGCTCTGGATGCTGTATCAAGCGTCGCCGCTCGAGGCTGACGTCCGCCGATTTCTTGCGCGTTCGCCACGGCTGGCGGATCGCGTGACGCTCGTCGGCTTGGTGCCGCATGCGCGGGTCGCCTCGTATCTCAGCGCCGCCGATCTGTACCTGAGCGGCAGCCACCGCGAGGGGAGCGGCTACGCGCTGATCGAGGCGATGGCGTGCGGTGTGGTGCCCGTGGTGACCGACATCCCGTCGTTTCGCGCGATTACCGGCGGTTGTGGGTCTCTCTGGGCGGCGGGTGATCATTTGGCCTGTGCCGAGGCGCTCGTGCGAGCGTCGGCGTCTGACCTCGAGGCCGGCCGCGCACGTGTCAAGCAGCGGTTCGATGCGGCGCTCACGTGGCGGGCGATCGGCAAGCGCACCTTGTCGGCATACACCGAGCTCGCCGCTCGTCGTGCGGCCGGAGCGGTTCTCTGATGCGCATCGGCCTGGTCGTGCTCGGCGGCCTTCATCCGAGCGGGCACGAGCAGGTGATGCCGTCGTGGTTGACGCTGATCGAGCGACTGGCGCGACGGCACGAGGTGCACGCGTTCGTATTGCACCATCTGTCGCAGCCACAGTCCTACGATCTGCTGGGCGCCCGCGTGCACGATTTGGGAGCACCGGCGCGGTCAGCGCTCGTCGGCCGGTGGGCGCAGCGGCGAGCGCTCGGTGCGGCACTCGCTCGACACGGGCCGTTCGACGTCCTGCACGGCTTCTGGGGCGACCCACCTGGTCTTCTTGCCGCCGATGCGGCTCGGCGGCTGCGCACCCCGAGTGTCGTCACGTTCAATTCAGGTGAGCTCGTCTCGCTGCCCGACATTGGCTACGGCGGGCAGCGAACGAGACAAGGGCGTGTGGCGGTTCGCCTGGCGGCCCGATGGGCGACGCGTGTTCACGTCACCAGCGAGCACATGGAGCAGGCGGCCCGTCGCCATGGTCTCGACGTGGTCCGATTTCCGCTGGGCATCGATCGACAACTGGCGGAGTCGATTGGGCAAGACGTCGAGCCGCCGCCCTGGCGCCTGCTCCAGATTGCCAGCATCAACCGCGTCAAGGACCCCGCGACGCTGCTCGACGCCGTCGCGCTCGCGACGCGCGAGCTCGACGTGCATCTCGACATCGTCGGCGAAGACACGCTCGAGGGGGCCGTGCTCCGCCATGCGGAGCGCGCCGGATTGACGCGGCGGGTCACATTTCACGGCTTCGTCGCACATGATCGATTACCGGCTTTCCGCGCGCGGGCGCATCTCTACGTGCAGTCGTCGCGTCACGAAGGCTCGGGGTCTTCCGTGCTCGAAGCGGCCGCCTCAGGGTTGCCGATCGTTGGCACGCGCGTCGGATACGTGGCGGATTGGTCGCCATCTGCCGCAACCGCGGTCGAACCCGGCGACGCACCCGGTCTGGCTGCCGCCATCGTCGCCTTGCTCCGCGATCCGGCCAGACGCCGCACGCAAGCAGTAGCTGCGCAGCGGTTCGCGCTGGCTCACGACGTCGATTGGAGTGTCACACGACTCGAGGAGCTGTATGGAAGCGTCCGTCGTGAGTTTCGCGAGGTGCACGGGGGAAGCAGGCTGACCGGCGGTCCGCATTAGCTTAATCCTGCCTTCTGCCTTCCTCCTGCTCCGCTACTCCGTCCGAATCACCGTGATCGGATCGACGCGCACGGCGCGCAGGGCGGGGAGTAAGCTGCCCACAATCGTCATGGTCAGCGACAAGGCGACGGCCCCGGCGAAGGTGACCAGGTCCAGCGGGCTCACGCCGGCGAGCAGCGCCTGCATCGTTCGGCCGGCCGCGAACGCGAGCACGCTGCCGAGGACGAGACCCACCGCGGCCAAACCGAGACCGTGCCACATCACCATGCCGAGGATGGCGCGCCGTTCGGCGCCGAGCGCGATGCGAACGCCGATTTCTCTCGCGCGCTGCGACACGTTGAACGCCAGGAGCCCGTGCAGCCCCAGGCCCGAGAGCAGGAACGCGATAGCGGCAAACGCGCCCAGCACGCGTACCTGCACGCGCCGCGGACCAGTTTCGTCCTCGACGATGTCGATGAGCGGGCGCACCTCCGAGATCGGTTGTTGTGGATCGGCGCGCCCGATCACCTGGCGAATTGCGGGGACGAGGCTGGCTGGCCCGACCGAGCTCTCGATGACGAGATCCTTGGGCGTGTAGCCAATCAAGCTGCCATCGGCCACTTGGCGGGAGGGCAGATAGACTTGCGGCTCGCTCACGCGTTCGAGTCCGCGCACGCGGATATCACCGACCACGCCGACGACGATGCGATCGCGGAGGGCCACGAAGAACTGCCGTCCAATCGGATCCTGGTCCGGCCAATGCTCTCTGACGAAAGACTCGCTGACGACCGCGACGAATGGCGAGGTGCCTGTGTCGGCGCTCGAGACATCGCGCCCCGCGCGAATGGGAATGTCCAGGGTATCGAAGAATCCCGGGGTGACGAAGCGGACGCTGGCCGTGCTCTTGGCCGCGGGATCGCCGGGCCGACCATCGGTGGTGACGGGCCAGATGAGGCCGCGCACCACCATCGGCAAGCCCGTGATGTAGGCCGCGTTCGCCACGCCCGGCAGGGCGCGGACCTCGCTCAGCACACCCTCGTAGAACCGCTGGCGCACCTCGACGGCGTTGTATTTCGGCAGCGGCAGCGCTGTTCTCAGCGTCAACACGCCGCGCGACGTGAACCCGGGGTCGATGTCTTGCACCTTCCACATCGCGCGGACGAGCAACCCGACCGAGACCAGGAGCACCACCGAGGCGGTGACCTCCGCCACCACGAGCGCCGAGCGCAAGCGCTCGGTCCGGCGGCCCGTCCCGGCGCGCGCCCCTTCGCGCAGCGCGCTCGCGTCGGGGTGGCGCCCGCTGCGAAGCGCCGGAATCAGGCCGACGCCGATCGCCGTCACCAGCGTCGCCACGGCCGCTGAGGCGAGCATTCGGACGTCGGGACTCGGCATCTCTGCAATCGGAAGCGTCGTGGGCACCAGTCGCGCCACGAAGGGCACGCCGGCGATCGCCAGCGCAATGCCGGCGGCGCCGCCGACGGCAGCGAGGAGAATGCTCTCGGTCAGCATCTGGCGGATCAAGCGGTGGCGCCCGGCGCCGAGCGCCGCTCTCACGGCCAGCTCTCGCTGACGCGCGAGCGCGCGCGTCAGCAGTAGGTTGGCCAGGTTCGTGCAGGCGATGAGCAAGAGCGCGACGGAAGCCGCCACCACTCCCCACAGGAGCAGGCGCGACTGCTGGGAGATCTCGTCGCGCAGCCGAATGACCGTCGCGCTGGTGCGCGCGTTCACCTTCGGATCGACCTGCTCGAGACGCTGTGCGATGAGCCTCATCTCCGAGCGCGCGCCCTCGATCGAGACGCCAGCGTTGAGGCGCGCGACCGCCCGCAAGTACGTGTCCGAGCGATCGGCATAGGCATCCGGTGGAAACTGAAACGGCGTCCAGAAGTCGACCGCGCGACCGGGGAACTCGAAGCTGCGCGGCATCACGCCGATCACCACCCGCGGCACGTCATTCAGGGTGAGGGTCGTGCCGACGACATCGGCGCGGCTGCCGAAGCGCTCGCGCCACAGCCGCTCGCTGATCACCACCGTCTGACCGGCAGTCTCCTGGTCGTCCTCGGGCGCGAGCAGGCGACCAAGCAGGGGGGGCACGCCCAGGACCGCGAACAGATCGCCCGTGACGTGGCAGCCATCCAGGCGTGCAGGATCGCCGCCGCCGATCAAGTTGGCGGAATACTCGCTGTAGGCGGCCATGCCGGCGAACGACGTGGCTTGCGCCTTCCAGTCGCGGTAGTTGCCCGGCGACAGCTCCATGCGCGAGAAGCCGCGATACGACTGGTCCTGCCACAACTTGACCAGGCGCTCGGGCTCGCGAAACGGCAGCGGCTTGATGAAGACGTGATCGGCGAGGGAGAATGCCGCGGTGGTGGCGCCGATGCCGAGTGCCGACACGAGCATGACGGTGGCGCTCAGGGCGGGCGTGCGCATCAGCGTGCGAATCGCAGAGCGAAAATCCTGGCGCAGGATGTCGGCATGGATCGCCGGTGCGTTGCGGAGCACGTCGGCCAGGGCCTCGAGCAATAAGCCAGCCCGCGCCGCGGCGCGCGCGTGTTGGTAGCGCCGGGCAAAGATGGCCCGCATCTCGGCGCCGTACTCGGCGCGAAAGGACGCGGGGTAGAGCAAGAGCAGCGCGCGATACACGATCATGACGCGCTCCGCGGCACGAAGCCGCTGGCGCGAGCCAGGCGAACGAGCCCCTGGAGACGCCGCCCTTCCGCACGAGCCACCGCCGTGCCGTACTTCGTGATGCGGTAATACCGCCGCCGCTCGTCGTCGAGCTCGGGCGCGGGACGCTCGTGCACCTCGACGATCAGCTCCTGTTCGAGCATTCGCTGGATCGATCGATAGAGCGTGCCGGCGCTCAGCCGCAGCGCACCGTCGGTGCGTGCCGCGATCTCCTGGATGATCGCGTAGCCGTGACGGTCTTCATCGGCCACCGCCATGAGGATGTGAAACGTCGCCGATGGCAGCGGAAGCAGGTGCTCGGGCGCTGGGTTGTGGTCGCTCACGGGTCGCAGTTTATAGCCACAACGGATATAGTGTCAACGGTTACAGACACGGGTGCGATAGGTGCGTTAGGTAGGTAGGTAATTTGGTGCGGGGTGCGACGGGTACGGTAGGTGCCTTAGTGCTGACTTTCATAAATATGGTGGCATTCGGCCGTCGCTGCATCCCGGGGCATCGAGGCCCTCGATGCGTCACCATATTTATGAAAGGCAGCACTTAGGTACTCAGGTGCGCTCCCCGCACCCAACGCACCTGGTCACCGCACCACGTATTTGAGCACCCAACGCACCTGTCGCACCCGGTCACCGCACACAAGTACCTAAGCACCCGACGCACCTGGTTCTTCCCCATCCCCTCCCTACGGTTCACGCGTGAACGGCAATGCCAGCGAGCAGACACAGCGACGGCACGTCTCGTTCCGCGCCACGTCGAGCGTGCGGCGAAATCGGATGGCCTCCGGCGAGTTGAGGGCATCGTCGAGGCGCTCTGCCCTTGGGTAGGCGTTGTGAAAGAAGCAGGGTCGCAGGGTCCCGTCCGCTTCGAGGACCGCCGACACCCAAGGCGCACGACAGCGCACGCGGGGAAGGGCGCCGGCGCCGGCGAGCGCTCTGTAGTAGTCGTGCAGACGCCAAAGGCTGCGGCTGCCTCCCACGACGAAGCCGCTCGCGAAGCGATCGCCGCACTCCTGTTCGGCCCGCGCAATCGTCGTCGCGAGAATCGGCAGGTCGTCGCTGTCGAGCGCGATTTCTCCACGGCGTGTCTCGTCCCATGGCGAGGGTCGGTTGAAGGCCGGCGAGAAGACATCGGCCGCGAGGAACGACAGAACATCGGCGCCCGTGGCGGCCACCTCCTGGATGGTTTCGCAAAGCACCGCGTGATTGGCCTTCTGCACAACCGACCGAACGACGATGCGCGGAGCACTGGCGCGACGCTTCAGCGCGTCGATCCCGCGACGCACCTTGGCGAAGCCGCCGGGCACGCGACGGATGCGATCGTGCACCGATGGCGGACCATCGATCGAGACGACCACCTCGTCGATGGTGCGGATGATCGGCTCCGCATACGCGTCGAGCAGCAGACCGGTCGTCACGAGCGAGATCTGGATGCCTTCGGCACGCAGCAGGTCGCAGAGCGCCCACAGGTTCGAGTGCAGCAGAGGCTCGCCCCCGGTGAGCATGACGCGACGCACACGCAGCGCTCGGATGGCCTCCATGTGGGGCGTGAGCTCGTCGGCGCCAATCTCGCGCTTTGCCGCGTTGGCTTTCCAGATGTCGCACATCACACAGCGGCAGTTGCACGCCGTGTGCACGTGCAGGGCGAGGATCGGCAGGCTGTGCAGCCGTCCCGTCAGCCGCCCTCGCGCGCGACGCGCCACCTCGGCCGGGCTGCTCAGCATGCCGCCACCTCGAGGCCTGGTTCCGCCAGACGCAAACGGCGGGCGCGGCGCGCGAGCCAGCGCGCCATCACCCGCGGCTGGCCGTCCACCATGACCTCCGTCCGCTCCACACCGAGGTGGGTGAAGACGTCGGCCAGCTCCGGCGCCGCAAGCGCGGCTTGACCGCCAACCATGACGAGCGTCACGTCCGTCCGGCACGCGCCCGCGATGGTGTCGTAGGCGTCGTTGGCGAGCGGACGGATGACGGCGAGATCCGCCAGCGCCCGGGCGCGCAGCCGGCCGGCGCCGGTCAGCCGAAGGACATCGGCCGCCCCGCTGGTGACCATCCGCACGACACCCTCGGCACTCACCTGATGAGTGGCGGCCGCGGCGCGGACCTCGTCGAGCAGGTCGCCTTCGCCACTCAGCCTCGAGTCGCTGCCGAGCGCCAGCCGTCCGGCGTCATCGAAGGCACGCACGTCGGCGCAGGCCGCGAAGAGAAACGCGTTCGAGGTGGGGCACCAGATCAGGGACACGCCGCGGGAGGCGAGCTGGCGGCCCCGCTCGGCACAGATCGCGACACCGTGAACGAGGACCGTGTTCGCGCCCAGGCACCCAAGCTGATCGAGCAGCTCGATCTCACGCGCCGCCGCGCCGTCGACGCCTTCCGCGGCGTGGATGATCCATGGCCATTCCGATGGCGTCCGCCGGTACGACTCTGCCACTTGCGGACCATCGATCAGCAGCGAATGGCTGATTCGATAGTTGCGCACCACGCGAACCGGAAATGGCCGCCGCAGGGATCGATGAAGCGGGTTGTGGTGGCACACCGTCGTCACGCCGGAGAGCAGATTCTTGAGCCCGCCGACCCACAACCGATCCTCCAACGTCTCGGGATTGGCGGGCGCCAGGCAAGGATCGCGCGTGAAGCGCGGCTGGAAATCGGCGATCCATTCGCCGGCGTTGTCATAGCGCTCCCGCCATTTCAGGCGGGGAAACGAGTTCAGCTCGAGGTGATCGTGGGCGTTGACCAGACCGGGGGTGACGACAGCACCGTCGAGATCGACAACCAAATCGTCGCGGGCGGGCGCGACATCGAGGCCGTCGACGCGATCGCCTCGCACGCGCACCGTGCTCGCAACCCGTCCCGCTTCCCCAATGACGCGGGCGTTCACGAGCGTGATGCCTGCCTGTCGCCAGCGCATCAGCCCACCCGATCGGCGCGCACCACGAGCGCCACCGGGCGTGCCGGCGATCGTCCGTCAATCGCCGGTTCACGGTGATGCGACACGTGCAGGCCCGCCGCCTCGCATGCGTCCCAGTGCTGTCGCATCGAGTGCCACGACGAGGGGATGACATGCCGGCCGAGCGGCGTCTCGAACGTTCGGGTCCAGCCCTCGTCCGCGCCAGACGGATGAAGCGTCGAGTAAACGAGCGTCCCACCCGGCGACAGCACGCGCGCCATCTCGCCGATCGCGCGGTCGAGCTCCTCCACATCCATCAAGGCAAGCCCGCACAGCACGATATCGATCGAGCCATCGGCAAAAGGCAATGAGCGCAGGTCCGCGAGCACGAAACGGCCATCGCTTGCGGAGGCCTGCCGTAGCATGGCGCGCGACCGATCGACGCCGATGACTGAGGCCGCGCCGCTTTGCCGCGCCAGCCGCGCGTAGCGGCCAGTGCCGCATCCGGCATCGAGGACCGACCGGCCGCTCAACTGGGGAAGGAGCTCGCGCAGGGCGTGCTCCTCGACTTCCATCAGGCGGTTATGCGAACGAGGAGGATAGAACGGCGCCCATCGCACGTACGCCTCATCGATGTCCATCGCTGGCGGCTCGAGCCGTGTCCGCGTTCGCCAGCCCATGCCTCAGAACCCCGTGGTTTCCGGCCGCTGATACTTGAACACGCGCTGCAGCAGATTGAGCTCGACGGGAAAACCATGAGCGCGGCTGTGATATCTCCACGATGCGGTCGTTCTGAGAAGGCGACGTCGTGCCGGTGTGAGCCGCGTGTCGGTGACCGTGGGGTAGTAAGCGTTCAGCACGGTCTCGAAATTGCGCACCTTGCGCCGAATGCTGCCCTGCGACCACGGGGTGCGCGGGTCGCGCCGAAGCGCGAACGCTTGCCACCGGCGGTCCACCCACTCGTCGAGCGTCTCCGGAAAGCGAAAGCCTTGTGCCTGGGCGTCTCGATCGAACGCGCCGTCTCGAGGAACGGGTGCATACACGTAGAGGATGATCTCGACGGCCGGATTGATCGCCTTCACCCGTCTGATGAACTCGAGCGTGTGGCGGAGGTCGGTTTCTGGATCGGGGGGATTGCCCACGACGAACGAGAGCTCAGGGACGACGCCGAACGCCTTCATTCGGCGGGCGAGCTCGAGCGTCAGCTCCGCCGTCGCCGCGCCTCCTTTGTTCATGCGCTTCAGCGTATCGGTCGATCCCGACTCGGCGCCGCAGAAGAGCATCTTCAGGCCGCTCGCGCTCATCGCCTGCCATGTCTGCTC